>CABTZA010000019.1 GCA_902489225.1 uncultured Collinsella sp. | reverse complement strand
CCCGCAACTAGCTAAATCATCCTCAACTCCATAAGTTGCGGTGAAATAGGGATTGATTTACGGCTTTAACCGCATAAACAGTCCCTATTTCACCGCAACTTATGAGAAGGGGTTGTGTGGCTATAAGGCCCCGTCCCAAATGAGCTACTTTTTGATGCTGGCGATGAGGGCGTTGGCTTTGGTGGCGATGACGTTGTTGATGTCGGTCTGCAGCTCCTCGTAGGCCGCTATGGCTCGCTCGCCGGCGGGGGTGAGGGTGGATCCGCGGGCTCCGTCGCGCTCGATGAGCTTGCAGCCCAGCTGTCCTTCGGCCTCGTTCACAATGCGCCAGGCCTTGGAGTACGCCATGCCCATGCTCTTGGCGGCGCGGTTGAGCGAGTGCTCGCGGGCGATGCCCTGCAGCAGCAAGACGCAGCCGTGGCCGAACACGCCCGGCAGATCTTTGTCGCACGCTTGAATGACCAACTTTGCCGTCGTCTTGTACTCCATGTGCTCCACGTCTTCCCGCTAAAGTGTTTGCTGGGCAAACGCAAAGCCTGCGTCAAACCCTCGTGTGCTCTTCTTAAAACATGCATTGTAGCAGTCAAAGTGCGTTAAGATACTTCCCCAGTATTGGGCGCCCAAGGTTGGGCTGGGTCCTACGAGGCCTGCAGCCGACCGGTCGCATGGAAAAAGGAGAAACATGGCTACGTTCTTTCCCGGTGAGTCCCACACGTTTTCGGAGTATCTGCTGGTCCCTGGTTACTCGTCCTCGCAGTGCATCCCCAACAACGTCTCTCTTAAGACGCCGCTAACCCGCTTTAAGCGCGGTGAGAAGCCGGCAATCACCCTGAACATCCCCATGGTTTCCGCCATCATGCAGTCCGTCTCGGGCGTCGATATGGGTGTCGCGCTCGCTACCGAGGGTGGCCTGTCCTTCATTTACGGTTCCCAGAGCGCCGAGTCCGAGGCCGCTATGGTCAAGGCCGTCAAGGATCACAAGGCCGGTTTCGTTCAGTCCGATTCCACGCTGACCCCCGACATGACCATGGAGCAGGTCATTGAGCTCAAGGAGAAGACCGGTCACTCCACCATGCCGGTTACCGACGACGGCACTCCCAAGGGTAAGCTCCTGGGCATCGTCACCAGCCGTGACTATCGCCCCAGCCGCGATGACCACCAGACGAAGGTCTCCGAGTTCATGACCCCGCGTGAGCAGCTCATCGTGGGCGACAAGAACATCAGCCTCAAGGTTGCCAACGACGTCATCTGGGACAACAAGCTCAACGCCCTGCCCATCGTCGACGACAACGATCACCTCATGGGCATCGTCTTCCGCAAGGACTACGACAGCCACAAGACCAACCCCAACGAGCTGCTCGATAACGACAAGCGCTACATGGTCGGCGCCGGTATCAACACCCGCGACTATGCCGAGCGCGTGCCGCTGCTCATCGAGGCCGGCGCCGATGTCCTGTGCATCGACTCCTCCGAGGGCTTCAGCGAGTGGCAGAAGCGCACCATCGAGTGGATTCGCGCCAACTACGGCGAGGACGTCAAGGTCGGTGCCGGCAACGTCGTCGACGCCGAGGGCTTCCGCTTCCTGGCCGACTGCGGTGCCGACTTCATCAAGGTCGGTATCGGCGGCGGCTCCATCTGCATTACCCGCGAGACCAAGGGTATCGGCCGCGGCCAGGCCACCGCGCTGATCGACGTCTGCCGCGCCCGTGACGAGTACTACGAGGAGACCGGTGTCTACGTGCCCGTGTGCTCTGACGGCGGTATCGTCTACGACTACCACATGACGCTCGCCCTTGCCATGGGTGCCGACTTTATGATGCTGGGCCGCTATTTCGCCCGCTTTGACGAGAGCCCGACCGAGCGCGTCAACGTCAACGGCCAGTACATGAAGGAGTACTGGGGCGAGGGTTCTGCGCGTGCCCGCAACTGGCAGCGTTACGACCTGGGCGGCGCCGCAAAGCTCAGCTTCGTCGAGGGCGTCGACTCCTACGTTCCTTACGCCGGCTCCCTCAAGGATGGTGTGGGCGGCACGCTCTACAAGGTCAAGTCCACGATGTGCAACTGCGGTGCCCTCTCGATCCCCGAGCTCCAGGAAAAGGCACGCCTGACCCTGGTAAGCTCGACCTCGATCGTCGAAGGCGGCGCCCACGACGTAGTCGTGAAGGATTCCCAGCAGAGCGTTTCCTACCGCTAGACGGCTTTCCCAAGCACCGCACCTTGCCGTTCAAACCGTCGCTCGCGTACCAAAGTACGCGTCGCTCCTCTTTCACGGCAATCTGCGGCACTTGGAAAACCCGACCATGCTTGGGCGGGTAACAAATAGCGGTTGATTCACAACCACGTTATTTAGATAAAGCGAGATGCCTGCAAGTCGCAGGCATCTCGCTTGTCGTATTTGCTATCATCAGTCAAGTTAACCTTAGGGTCGGTCGGCTTAGCTTTGTTTGCTACAAGTTCCGCACGCAAAGAAGAGCACTTAATGTGCTCTTCGTCTTGCGCAGGACTGTCCGCAGTAGCGAATAAAGCTAAGCCGACCGACCCCAGCTAAGATTAAAGGAGCTGATATGTGCGATTGCACAGATCATAAGGACGAGATCCCTGTCTACGACGCGCAGGCCATTGAGTCCCGGTGGATGAAGGCCTGGGAGGACTCCAACCTCTTTGCCGTCGACACCGACGACAGCAAGCCCAAGAAGTACGTGCTCGAGATGTTCCCGTATCCGTCGGGCGACCTGCACATGGGCCACGCTCGCAACTATACCATCGGCGATGCCATGGCCCGTCAGGCCCGCATGCGCGGCTACGACGTGCTGCATCCCATCGGCTTTGACGCCTTTGGCCTGCCTGCCGAGAACGCCGCCATCAAGCACAACACGCAGGCTGCCGCCTGGACGTATAAGAACATGGACCAGGCGCTCGCCACGATGAAGCGCATGGGCTTCTCCTACGATCTGGATCGCATGGTCAAGACCTGCAGCCCCGACTACTACCGCTGGGGTCAGTGGATCTTTGAGAAGATGTGGGAAAAGGGCCTGGTCTATCGCAAGAAGAACCCGGTTAACTGGTGTCCTAACTGCAAGACCGTTCTGGCCAACGAGCAGGTTACCGAGGGTAAGTGCTGGCGCTGCGGCACCGAGCCCGAGAAGCGCGACCTTGAGCAGTGGTACTACAAGATTACCGAGTACTCTCAGGAGCTGCTCGACGACCTGGAGAAGCTCCCCGGCTGGCCCGAGCGCGTCAAGCAGATGCAGGCCAACTGGATCGGTCGCTCCGAGGGTGCCGAGGTCGACTTTACCCTGTGCGACCAAGATGGCGAGCCCATCGAGGGCGACGAGGGCAAGATCACCGTCTTCACCACGCGTGCCGATACCCTTTTTGGCGTCTCCTTCTTTGTCCTGGCTCCCGAGTACGCCGGCCTGCACGAGCTCGTCGAGGGCACGGAGTACGAGGAGGCCGTCACCAAGATCGTCGAGGACTCCAAGCATATTTCTGCCGTCGAGCGTGCCCAGGGCACCCTCGAGAAGCACGGTGCCTTCACGGGCCGCTATGTGGTAAACCCCGTCAACGGCGAGAAGGTCCCCGTGTGGGTTGCCGATTATGTCGTTGCCGACTACGGTACCGGTGCCGTCATGGCCGTTCCCTGTGGCGACCAGCGCGACTTTGAGTTTGCCCGTAAGTACGACCTGCCGATCGTGCCGATCATCCTGGACGATGACGACCGCGCTGCCGTCGAGGCCAGCGGCGAGACCATCGATACCTTCCATGCCGAGTCCGTCGACTGGGATTGTGCCCACGCTGCCGAGGGCACGCTTGTCCAGTCCGGCAAGTACACCGGCATGCGCGGCGGCAAGCACTCCGAGGGCGAGGCTGCGATCGTGGCCGACCTCGAGGCCATGGGCTGCGGCCGTCGCAAGGTCGAGTTCCGTCTGCGCGACTGGCTCATCAGCCGCCAGCGTTACTGGGGCAACCCCATCCCGGCCATCCACTGCGAGCACTGCGGCATCGTGCCCGTGCCCGAGGACCAGCTGCCGGTGACGCTGCCCGAGAACCTGGACCTGGGTGCCGGCGAGACCCTCGCCGAGTGCAAGGAGTTCTACGAGACCACCTGCCCGGTCTGCGGTCGCCCGGCCAAGCGCGAGACCGATACCATGGACACCTTTACCTGCTCCAGCTGGTATTACCTGCGCTATACCGATCCGCACAACACCGAGCTGCCCTTCTCCCGCGAGGCCGCCGACCGTTGGATGCCCGTCGATAACTACATCGGCGGCATCGAGCACGCCATTTTGCACCTGCTCTACAGTCGCTTCTTTACCAAGGCACTGCGCGACCTGGGCCTGCTGAGCGTTGACGAGCCCTTCACCAACCTGCTGTGCCAGGGCATGGTCAAGGACGAGAACGGCGACACCATGTCCAAGTCCAAGGGCAACGTCGTGCCCCCGAGCTCGGTCATCGAGCCCTACGGCGCCGACACCATGCGTCTGGCGATCCTGTTTATTGCCCCGCCCGAGAAGGACTTCGACTGGGATCCCAAGGCCGTCGAGGGCGCTAACCGTTTCATTAAGCGCGCCTGGCGTATCGTGTGGCAGCTCGTCCAGTCCGGCGACGCCAACGTGGCCTTTGACAAGTCCGCGCTCGACGAGGTCGCGATGAAGCTCTATCGCGAGCGTCACCGCACCATCGCCAAGTGCACCGAGGACTTTGACCGCGGTCAGTTCAACACCGCGATCTCGGCCGTCATGGAGCTCGTCAACGCGGCGAGCGCCTACCTCAACGCTACCGAGGGTACCGCCCGCGACAAGGCGCTGTGCTACGGCGTGGCTAAGGATATCGTGAGCGTCCTTGCCCCCATCTGCCCGTTCTGGGCCGACGAGCTGTGGCACGAGGCACTCGGCTGCGAGGGCAATGCCTACACTGCCGCCTGGCCCGAGTTTGACCTGGCCGAGTCCGTTGAGGACACGGTGCAGATCGTCGTACAGGTGCTCGGCAAGGTTCGTGGCCGCATCGACGTCGCCCGCGACGCCTCCAACGAGGAGATGCAGGCTGCCGCCGAGGAGGCCGTTGCCAAGTGGCTCGAGGGCAAGACGGTCGTCAAGGCCATCTGCGTGCCTGGCAAGCTGGTTAACCTGGTGGTCAAGTAAGCGCTGCGCGCATAACTGACGCATAAAAGACGAGGGGCGATCCGGTTGGGTCGTCCCTCGTCTTGCAGTTGCCCGTCTGGGTGCCTACGGTTAATTGTTGTATTCTTGTGGAGATGCTGTGGGCACGCTGACCTGCGGGTTTGTGTTGTGGTTGCACGTTTGCGCAGGTATTGGTATAGTTTGCTTGCAAATGAAGTTGTAATTGAAAGAAGTGGGGTTTCGGCCCCGCTTCTTTTTTGTATGGATGGAGGTGCCGCAATGGTCAAGACCAAGACCGAGCAGGCGATCATCGACGCGCTCGAGGCCGTCGCTCCCCAGCACGATATCGACATCGTCGACGTTGAGCTCGTGGGTGCCACCAAGGCCCCCTGCGTGCGTGTGCGTATCGAGGGTGCCGAGGGTCAGAGCCTGTCGCTCAATGACGTCACGGCCAACACCAAATGGGTCGGCGATGTGATTGAGGAGCTCGACCCCATCTCTTCGAGCTATACGCTCGAGGTGTCGAGCCCGGGTATGGCGCGCCCGCTGCGCCGCCCGAGTGACTTTGCCCGCTTTGTGGGCGAGAACTGCGAGCTCACCTCCACCGCCACCGAGGGCCGTCGCAAGTACGCCGGTAAGATTGCCGCCGCCACCGAGACGAACGTGACCCTCGAGCTCGAGGACGGCGAGTCCGTTACCCTTGATTTCTCTGATGTTAAAAAGTGCAAGTTGAAGCCCACCTATGACTTCAAGCCCGCGAAGGAAGGAAAGTAAGATGGCAGCATCCGACATGATGTCCGCCCTGATGGAGCTTTGCCAGGAGAAGCACATCGACCAGCTCTACCTGATCGACCGCCTGGAGCAGTCGCTCGCCAAGAGCTATGCCGAGATCCTGCATCTTGAGTGGGGCGCCAAGGTGACCATCGACCGCACCACCGGCAAGATCTACGTCTACCGTCTGGAGCCGATCGACGATTCCATGGACGAGGAGGGCAACTTCACCGAGTTCGAGGAGATCGACGTCACTCCCAAGAACACGAGCCGCATCGCCGCCCAGCACGCCAAGGCCGAGATCAACGCCATCGTGCGCAACTCCGCCCGCGAGCAAATCTACGAGGAGTTCTCCGGCCGCATCGGTGACCTCATCAGCGGTACCGTACTGCAGTCCACACCCGACTTCACGATCGTCAAGATTCGCGAGGGTGTCGAGGCCGAGCTTCCGCACTTTGACCAGCGCCGTTACGAGAACGAGCGCAACGAGCGTCCGATGGGCGAGCGCTACCTGCACAACCAGCACATCAAGGCCGTGATTATCGACGTTCGCGACCCCAACTCCAACCTGCAGCCGGTTCGTGGCGAGCACAGCCGTCCGCCGATTGTCATCTCTCGTACCCACCCCGAGCTCATGCGTCGTCTGTTTGAGCAGGAGGTGCCCGAGATCTATGAGGGCACCGTCCAGATCAAGTCGATCGCCCGCGAGCCCGGCCAGCGCTCCAAGGTCGCCGTTCACTCGCTCGACGATCGCCTGGATCCGGTTGGCGCCTGCGTCGGTCCCAAGGGCAGCCGTGTTCGCGCCGTCGTGGGCGAGCTCCGTGGCGAGCGCGTCGACGTCATCCTGTGGGATGCCGATCCGGCTGTCTACGTTGCCAACGCCCTGTCGCCCGCCAAGGTTACCCGCGTCCTTATCGACGAGGAGAAGGCCTACGCCGGCGTCATCGTGCCCGACGACCAGCTGTCCCTCGCCATCGGCAAGGAGGGCCAGAACGCCCGCCTCGCCGCGCGCCTGACCGGCTGGCACATCGACATTAAGTCCGAGACCCTTGCCGCCGACATCCTCAAGAACGTTCCCGTTCACGAGGAGCCCGCCGCCGACCTGATCGGTGACGAGGAGGACGAGGACGTCCGTCGCTGCGAGTTCGTGTCCGAGGACGGCATCCAGTGCCGCAACCAGGCCCGTCCCGGCTCCCGTTTCTGCGGTGTCCACGACACCGACGCCTTCGATGATGCGGAGGACCTGATCTAGCGCGCGGTCGCGCCGGGCGGGTCCCGGCGCGTCTCCCACGCTCGTTCAGTCTCTAGGCACCCAAGGTGCCAGAAAGGGTAGGTGAAGTCATATGGCAAAAGTCCGTGTGTCCGCCCTGGCCAAAGAGTTCGGCATGACCTCCAAGGAACTGATGGGTCATCTCGCCGAAATGAAGATTCCCGCTAAGTCCGCTTCCTCCGCCCTGGAGGACGCCTACGTCGCTATGGTCCGCAAGCAGCTCGCCTCGGTAATCGAGGCCCGCGCCCAGGAAGTCGAGGCCGCCAAGCAGGCCGAGGAGCAGGCCGCTGCCGCCGAGGAGGCAGCACGCGCTGCCGAGGCAGAGCGCGAGCGCATCGCTGCCGAGAAGGCACGCGAGGAGGAGCGCCGCCAGTTCGCCGCCGCCCAGGCTGCCGAGGAGGCTGCCCGCGCCGAGGCCGAGGCCAAGAAGAAGGCCGAGCAGGAGCGCCTTGCCCGCGAGAAGGAGGAGGCTGCCCGCGAGGCCCAGCGCCGCGCCGTTCCCGCTTCCGACTCCGGTTCACGTTTCCGCTCTCTGCTCGACCAGATCGCCGCACAGGAGACCGTGCTCAAGGAGAAGAAGGACGCCGAGGAGAAGGCCAAGGCCGAGCGCGCTGCCGAGCGCGGCAACCGTCGTGGCGGCAACAACGACCGTCGCGGTGGCCGTCGTAACGATCGCAACGCCTCCGACAACAACTCCGAGCGCAACGCTTCCGAGAGCCGTCCGCACAGCCATCGCACCAATGCCAGCAACAACGTCGCTGCCGGCATGGACTTCCCCAACCCCGACAAGCAGGGCAAGGGCAAGAAGCGCAAGGGCGGTCACAACAACGAAGAGGACCACTACAGCCGCATGGCTCGCGAGGCCGAGGAGTACAGCCGCGAGAAGGTGCTCGAGGAGGCTCGTGCCGCCGTCGAGGAGGCCTCTCGCGAGTCCACCGGTCGTCGCAAAAAGCGCAAGGAGAAGCGCGAGCGCGAGGCCGCAAAGGCTCAGGAGGAGCGCAAGATTGAGGAGGCGCTGGCCCAGGGCGTGAACCCCGAGGACCTCGACGCCATCAAGGTCTCCCAGGGCGTTACCGTCCAGGAGCTCGCCGAGGCTCTCGACGTTCCGGCCAACGACATCATCAAGCGCCTGTTCCTGCTGGGTACGCCGCTTACCATGACGCAGTCCATGTCCGACGACCTCGTCGAGCTCGTTGCCGACGACCTGGGTCGCCAGATCAAGATCATCACCCCCGAGGAGGAGAACACCTTCTCGTTCTACGACGATCCCGCCGACCTTAAGCCGCGTGCCCCGGTCGTCACCGTCATGGGTCACGTCGACCACGGCAAGACGAGCCTGCTCGACGCCATCCGTCACACCGGCGTCGCTGCCGGCGAGGCGGGCGGCATTACTCAGGCCATCGGCGCTTCGCAGGTCATGATCAACGACCGTAAGATCACCTTCATCGATACCCCCGGTCACGCCACCTTTACGGCCATGCGTGCCCGCGGCGCCAAGGTTACCGATATCGTCATCCTGATCGTGGCTGCCGACGACGGCGTCATGCCCCAGACCATCGAGTCGATCAACCACGCTAAGGCCGCCGGCGTCCCCATCGTCGTCGCCGTCAACAAGATCGATAAGCCGGGTGCCAACCCCGACCGCGTGCGCCAGGAGCTCACCGAGTACGGCATCATCCCCGAGGAGTGGGGCGGACAGAACATGTTCGTCAACATCTCGGCCAAGCAGAAGATCGGTATCGACGACCTGCTCGAGACCGTCCTGCTCCAGGCCGACGTGCTCGAGCTTAAAGCCAACCCCGATACGTTCGCATCGGGCAACGTCCTCGAGGCTAAGCTTGACAAGGGCCGCGGCTCGGTTGCCACCGTGCTCGTGACCCGCGGCACCCTGCGCGTGGGCGACACGCTGGTCGCCGGCCTCACCTATGGCCGCGTCCGTGCCATGCTCGACCCCAAGGGCAACGCCGTCACCGAGGCCGGTCCCTCCGACGCCGTCGAGATCCTGGGCCTGCAGTCCGTCCCCAACGCCGGCGATGAGTTCCGCGTGTTCGAGGACGAGCGCGAGGCGCGTGCGCTGGCCGACGAGCGTTCGCTCAAGGCCCGTATCGAGGAGCAGAGCCGCGTGAAGCACGTGACGCTCGAGAATCTCTTCGAGACCATCGCCGACGCCGAGGTCAAGGAGCTCAACCTGATCATCAAGGCCGACGTTCAGGGTTCTATCGAGGCCCTTCAGGACTCGCTCGACAAGATGGACCAGTCCGAGGTGCGCATCAACACGATCCACTCCGCGGTCGGTGCCATCAACGAGACCGACGTCGTCCTGGCAGACGCCTCCAATGCCATCATCATCGGCTTTGGCGTGCGTCCCGATGGCAAGGCCCGCTCCGCCGCCGAGCGCGAGGGCGTCGAGATCCGTTGCTACGACGTCATCTACAAGTGCCTCGAGGAGCTCGACGCTGCCCGTATCGGCATGCTTAAGCCCACCGAGGTCGAGGTCTCCACGGGTACCGCGACCGTCCTGGACACCTTTAAGGTGCCCAAAGTCGGCATCGCTGCCGGTGTCCGCGTCGAGGAGGGCGAGATTTCCGCGACCGATTCCGTGCGCCTGGTACGTGACGGCATCGTGGTCTTCAACGGCAAGATCGCCTCGATGCGTCACTACAAGGATGAGGCCAAGAGCCTCAAGAGCGGTTCCGAGGGCGGCATTGGCCTGGAGAACTTCCAGGACATCAAGCCCGGCGACACCATTGAGGGCTACCGCATCGACCAGGTTGCCCGTACCGAGTAGGGGGTAGCGCTATGAAGCAAACGCAGGCAACCCGCCGTCTGGGCGAGCAGCTTCGCGAGAAGCTCGGTTATATCCTGCTCTTTGAGGTTTCCGATCCGCGTCTCGACCTGGTCACCCTGACCGCGGTCGAGGTCGCGGTGGACCGTTCGTTCGCGCGCGTGTACGTGTCGTGCGACGCGAGCCGCTACGAGGAGGTCATGGAGGCGCTTGCCAGCGCCAAGGGCCGCATCCGTAGCCTGTTGGCCCGCTCGCTCGATTGGCGCGTCACGCCCGAGCTCGATTTTCGCATCGATCGCTCGACCGATGAGGCCGAGCGCATCACGCGTGCGCTGGAAAACGTTCCCGCCACGCTTGCGATCGAAAAGGACGAGGACGGCTATCCAATAGCGGATGCCGCCCAGGAGGCAGCTTTAGATGAGTAATTCCGCCGACCTCGCATCGTGCGAGTCTGCAGATATTCAGCGACGCATCCTCGAGCTCATCGAGGGTGCGTCCTCCATTGCGATTTCGGGACATACGTCTCCCGATGGTGACGCCCTGGGCTCCGTGCTGGGTCTGGGCTTATCGCTTATGAAGTTTTTCCCCAACAAGGACATTGCCCTGCTGCTGGCAGACGATGACCCGGTTCCGCGCATCTACCGCTTTATGGAGGGCGCCGACCGTCTGGTGCCGGCATCTGCGTATACCGTCAATCCGGATCTGTTCATCTCGGTGGACGTGCCGGTCGTCGAGCGTCTGAACAACTCCGCCGAGGTGCTCCGCCGCTCGTCGCATGTGGTGTGTTTCGATCACCATCCGGCGCGTGAGGAATTTGCCGAGCTGAGCCTGAGGTGCGTCGGCGCCGCGGCCTGCGCCATGATCATCGACCGCTTTTTGGACAATTGCGGCATTGTGGCTCGCAACGGTGTTGCGACCTGCCTGCTGTGCGGCCTGGTGACCGATACCGGTCGTTTTCAGTACCAAAACGCCGATGCTGCTGCGTTCCATGCCGCCTCGCGCCTGGTCGCGCACGGTGCCGATCCGGCGCGCGTCGCGCTCGAGGTCTACCAGAGCATGCGCGTAGAGTTCTTACATCTCAAGTCCATCGTTATGGGCCGCATCAAGACAGTGGCGCACGGTCGCGTGGCATATAGTTATGCGTACCAGAGCGACCTCGAGGCCTGCGGCGTCACTTCGGATGAGTGCGACGGTCTGGTCGATGTGGTGCGTTCGGTGATGGGCGTTGAGGTCTGCCTGTTCCTAAAGGGCATCGAGGGCGATACCAAGGTGCGCGGCAACCTGCGCTCCAAGGGTGACCTCGATGTCTCCGAGATCGCTGCCAACTTTGGCGGTGGCGGGCATCATGCCGCCGCCGGCTTTTCCAACAACGGAACGATTCGCGAGACGCTCGCCGTGGCACTTCCCATGCTGGCCGAGCTGGTGGGGGAGGATCCCGCTTCGGTGACCGTCGAGCTCTAACTTTTTGGATGGTACATGGCTCGTCGTACGCCTTCTCAATTGAATATGCTGCTCGCCGTCGATAAGCCGGTGGGCTGCACGTCCCACGACGTGGTATCGCGGTGCCGGCGCGCCCTCCATGAGCGACGCGTCGGCCATGCCGGTACGCTCGACCCCATGGCCTCGGGTGTCATGGTGGTGGGCGTGGGCCAGGCGACCCGTCTGCTGGGCATGCTAACCCTCGATACCAAAAGTTATGTCGCCGACATTTCGTTTGGCGTCGAGACCAATACCGATGACGCGGAGGGCGAGGCCGTCCGCACGGTGCCCGTTGCCCCCGAGCTGCGCGATCTCGCTTACGCCCGTGAGCAGCTAGCCGCTATGCTTGGCCCGCAGATGCAGGTGCCGCCAGCGTTTTCGGCCATCTCGGTCAATGGCGTTCGCGCCTATAAGAGTGCTCGCGAGGGCAATGCGGTTGAGTTGCCCCCGCGCCCCGTCGAGGTCTATGCCGCCGACCTGATCGCCGTGGGCGGCGAGGGCGATACGTGCGTCTGGACCGTGGCGTTTTCGGTAAGCAAAGGCACCTACATTCGCGCGCTCGCTCGCGATCTGGGTCGTGCCTGCGATAGTGCTGCACATATTTCCGCGCTGCGCCGTACGGCCTCCGGCGTGGTTTCCATTGGCGCCTGTCATGCGGTAGAGGAGCTCTCTGCCGAGACCGCTGCCGGTTTCGCTCTGGATCCCATCGCCGCCCTAGGTGCCACGCGAGTCGATTTGCCGGGTAATCTTGCAGACGACCTGCTTTGTGGCCGCCGCATTCCCGTTGAACGCGCGCTTGCGGACTTCGATACGGCGAAGGCGCCGTTCGCGCTCGTACTCGATGGGGGATTGAAGGCGCTTGCTCGTATCGAGGGCGGCCGCTTTGTGATGGAGCACGTCTTTCCGCAGGCGATCGGCGGTGTTCGATGATGCTGACGCCCCACGAGCTCGCGCGTATCTTTTTCGCGGGTGAGTTGGATGAGGCCCGTATCGTTTCTGCCGATGCTTTTGATGGGTGCGAGTTCTTGGGTGCCGCGTCGATCGCTATTGGCGTGTTTGATGGCGTGCATCGTGGGCACCAAGAGCTGATCGAAGCGGTTATTCGCGATGCACATGATCACGGCAGCAAAGCGGTCGTGGTCACCTTCGATCCTGATCCGGACGTCGTGGTGAGTCCGTCGCCCGCCCAAAAATTGATGACGACGGCCGACCGCCTGCATGCCCTGGCTCAAACCGGGGTCGATGCGGTGGTGGCCGTTCCCTTTACGCCCGCCGTGGCGGCACTCGACCATGTCGAGTTTCTGGCGCTGTTGTCGCGCGTTGTCGATATTCGCTCCATTCGTGTCGGCAGCGACTTTAGGCTCGGCCGCGGCGGCGCTTCGGGCGTTGCCGAGATGCGCGTCTGGGGCACCGAGCGTGGGGTTGACGTTTACGGTCACGACCTGCTCTGCGTTAACGGGCAGACCATCTGCGCCACGCGTATCCGCCATGAGCTGGGTCAGGGTCATGTGGAGCTGGCCGCAGAGCTTCTCGGCCGTCCCTATATGCTGCGCGGCGTTGTGGCGGCTGGCCGTCACGAGGGCTCCGACATGGGCTTTCCCACGGCAAACATCCAGGTGCCCGACGGCATCCAAGTGCCTGCCGATGGCGTCTATGAGGGTCTGGTGCTGGTCGACGATACCGTATGGCCTGCTGCCGTTAACGTCGGCCTGCCGCCGACCTATGCCGATGATGCCGCCTCGGCGCATCTCGAGGCCAACTTGATCGGCTATGCGGGCGACCTGTATGGCGCCTCGGTGTCGCTGGCGTTTACGCGCTGGCTGCGTCCGTCTCGCGTGTTTGATTCCCTGGACGAGTTGATCGCGACCGTCGAGGGTAATATCGACGATATCCGTCATAACTTGGGTGAGCAGGGGGTGAGTATCCGTGATTAGCGATGAGGAAAAAGATCAGGTACGCGCGGCGTCGGACCTGGTTGCCATCGTGCAGGAAACGGTTGAGCTCCAGCCCCGCGGCCATGAGTTTTGGGGCTGCTGCCCGTTTCATGGCGAAAAGACCCCATCGTTTCACATTATCCCTGCTACGCAGGTGTGGCACTGCTTTGGCTGCGGCGAGGGCGGCGACGTCTTTACCTATATCATGAAGCGCGAGAACCTGAGTTTTCCCGAGTCGATCCGCTATTTGGCCGACCGTGCGGGCATTGAACTGCACGATACCGGTGCGCAGCGCGATCGAGGCACCAAGCGTGCCCGCATCTATGACCTGTGCGCTGAGACGGCTCAGTTCTACCACACCATGCTTATGCGCGGTAAGGACAGCCGTCCGCGCGAGTACTTTGCCAGTCGTGGCATGGGCGGAGATGTCTGTCGCCGCTACTGCCTGGGCTTTGCGCCGGGTCGCAACGCGCTGGTGTCGCATCTGTCGCAGGCGGGCTTTACCCCGCAGGAGATGATTGACGCCAACGTGGCCGTGAGCCGTGGGCGCGGGCAGCTCGCGGACCGTTTTTACGACCGCGTGATGTTTCCCATCTTTGATGAGCAGGGTCACAATATCGCCTTTGGCGGGCGCATCATGGGCGATGGTCAGCCCAAGTACCTCAACACCGCCGAGACGAGCGTGTTTCATAAAAAACGAAACCTCTATGGCTTTAACTGGGCCAAGGAGTTTATCGTCGCGCAGGATACCGCCATCGTGGTGGAGGGCTATACCGACTGCATCGCCTGCTGGGAGGCAGGGATCAAAAACGTCGTCGCCACGCTGGGCACAGCACTTACGGAGCATCATGTAAAGACGCTTACCCGTTTTGCCAAGCGCATTGTATATATGTTCGATGGCGACGCCGCCGGTCAAAAGGCTGCCCGTCGCGCGATTCAGTTTATCGAGCAGGATTCGATGGACCTGCGCTGCGTGGTGCTGCCCGACGGTAACGACCCCATGGAGTTCATTACGGCGCATGGCGGCCAGGAGCTTCAGACGCGCATTGACGCGGCCGAACCCCTCATGGACTTTGTCTACCGTTCGCTGCAGGAGTCGAGCGACATTACCACACCGGGCGGTCGCGCCAAAGCGCTCGAGGACGCGCTGACGCTCATCTACCCGCTTCGTGACAGTTATATGATCGACACGTACTTTATCCAGATTGCCGATCTGCTGGGTTTGGACCTGGAGACAGTGCGCGCGAGTTCGGGCCGTGTGTTTCGCGATGTCGCCAAGCGTGAGGATGCGGAGCGCCGCCGTGAGCAGAGCTACGAGCGTCAACGCGCGCAAGCTGAGCGCGCGGGCGGTTCGCAGGGACGAAGCTCGGGCGGCGGTGCGTCTGGTGCACGCAGTGCCGGTCGCGGTGCCTGGGCCGCGGGCGCGACGCCGCCGGTGTCCGCACCGGTCGAGGAGGACCCGTACGACTACGTTCCGCTTGATGCCTATGGGGCCGCACCGGTGGAGGTCGACGAGGACCTGCCGCCAATCGATGTGTCGGCGGGAATGGAAAGCGCTGCGCCCGTTGCCGATAGTCCAAGCGCGGCGGCAGCTCCGTCGATGCCGATCGTTTTGACCGATCTGGAGCGGAAATCCCTGGCGGGGGAGCGCGAGCTGCTGACGATGCTCACGAGCTATCCCGATTTGTTCCGCACGTATGCCGATCGCATTTGTTCTATCGAGTGGGTCGACCCGCGTCACGAGTCCATTGCGTGGGCCGTGCTGGCAACGCCGCCGGGAACCGATCCTGTGGCATGCATGGATGCGGCGCGCGCGGTGTGTCCTGAGGCGGCGTCGCTCGTCAGCGCCGGGCGCATCTCGGCAACGAGTAAGCACCCGACCGAGACGAACATTGTCTTTATGCTCGATATGCTCGAGCTCTACACCATCAAACGTCGCATGCGAGCCGCGCAGGCCAAGTTGCGTCAGGACCGTTCACTCGACGATGAGGCCCGTCGGGTGCTGACGATGCAGGCGGTGCAAGATTCACAGCGCCAGCGCGAGCTTCAAAAGTCGATCGGTGGCGTGGCCGACCCGTTCCGTTTGATCGGTTTGGAGACCTCAGGCGCCGATCAGGCCTAGATGTTGTGGTCAACCAGCGTATTCTCGCCTATATCCTGTCTTTATTTTGGGTATAGACGTCTACGTGTGTGCTAAAGTATTGAGTCCTGTGGACTACGAAGGGAGAATCTGTGCCAAAAAAGACTGAGAGCACGGGTACTGGGCTGGAATCCTACGTTGCAAAGCTCATGGGCAACGGCTCAAACAGGACTTCGGTAACCGAGGACGAGATTCAGGTCGCCCTGAAGGATATCGATGTTTCTGATGAGCAGCTCAACGCGGTGTATTCCGCGCTGCGCAACAGCGGCATCCAGATTATCTCCGCGAGCGGAAACGACGACGCCCCGATGGGCGTCGACGATGACGATAACGATACCGACGATTTCGATGACGACGACGAGCACGATTCCGGCTCGCTTGACGATCACGAGCTTAAGATGGCCCGCCAGGCCGACGCCGAGATGGGCTCTTCCAAGAGCAAGAAGAAGCGCACCGTGCGCACGTCTCGTTCACGTTCGCGCGTGCGTGGCATCGATGCCTCCACGGTGATGCTGACCGGCGACCCGGTTCGTATGTACCTTAAGGAGATCGGTAAGGTCGACTTGCTGACCGCCTCCGAAGAGGTAGATCTGGCCATGAAGATCGAGGCTGGCCTTGACGCCACCGAGAAGCTCGAGGCCGCCGAGGCGGGCGAGATCGAACTCACGCGTGCCGAGATGCGTCGTCTTACGCGCATTGAGAACGTGGGCCTCGAAGCCAAGCAGGCGCTCATCAGCGCAAACCTTCGTCTGGTCGTCTCCATCGCCAAGCGCTATGTCGGTCGCGGCATGCTGTTCCTGGACCTGATTCAGGAGGGCAACCTTGGTCTGATCCGCGCCGTCGAGAAGTTCGACTACCAGAAGGGCTTTAAGTTCTCCACGTACGCCACGTGGTGGATCCGTCAGGCCATTACGCGCGCTATCGCCGACCAGGCCCGTACCATCCGTATTCCCGTGCACATGGTCGAGACTATCAACAAACTCGTCCGCGTGCAGCGTCAGCTCCTTCAGGACCTGGGCCGCGACCCGACCCCCGAAGAGATCGGTGCCGAGATGGATATGAGCGCCGACCGCGTCCGCGAGATCCAGAAGATCTCGCAGGAGCCCGTGTCGCTCGAGACCCCCATCGGCGAGGAAGAGGATTCCCAGCTGGGCGACTTCATCGAGGACTCCCAGGCTATCGTTCCGCCCGATGCGGCCAGCTTCTCTATGCTGCAGGAGCAGCTCACCCAGGTGCTCGATTCGCTTGCCGATCGTGAGCGCAAGGTTATCGAACTGCGCTTTGGCCTTGTCGACGGACATCCCCGCACGCTCGAGGAAGTCGGTCGTGAGTTTGGCGTCACGCGCGAGCGCATCCGCCAGATCGAGTCCAAGACTCTGGCCAAGCTTCGCCACCCGAGCCGTAGCAGTAAGCTGAAGGACTATATCGAGAGCTAGTCAAGCAAGAGGCGCCCTCAAGCACATCCGCTTGGGGGCGCTTTCATGTAGACATTGGGGACGTTCTTGAATGACTGGTCGTTTAAGAACGTCCATTACAGTCGAAATTGTCAGCCTGGGACCGTCTCAGGCTACGATTGAGGCGCGCCCAGAACGGGCCGCCGACCGGGCGCCCGCGCACGGCCGAACGTCCCTG
>CABTZA010000018.1 GCA_902489225.1 uncultured Collinsella sp. | reverse complement strand
GCGGACTATAAGTTCTATGTGAGCGAGGACGCCGCGACATCTTCTTCCTACTCCGCGGTCCACGTGGTCGTCGAGGGAGCCAAGGATCTCAACTCATATTCGGATGCCTACGCGGCAAAGATCAATGAGGTCAAGGGCAATATAGAGAAGATCCGCGAGGAGCGTGAGAAGGCGCGCGCTCAGGAGCTGACGGTCGACACGCCGACAAGCTTGGATGCGGCCGAGCGTCAGGCCGCCATGCTCTTTGGGATCGAGCAGGACAACATCAATCGCATGGCCGAGGGCAGCGACGAGCGTGCGCAGGCGCAAGCCGACCTGGACCAGCGCCGTGCCGCCGCCGACCAACAGTTTGCCGACGCCCGCGCCGAGCTTTCCGACCTGGGCGAATGCACCTGGTACATCCAGGACCGCGGCAATATCGCAAGCTACTCGAGCGTGGAGAGCGATAGCTCGTCAATTGAAGCCATCGCCACGGTGTTCCCGTTCATCTTCTTTATCGTCGCCGTGCTCATCAGCCTTACCACCGCCACGCGTATGGTCGAGGAGGAGCGCACGCTCATCGGCCTGTATAAGGCGCTCGGCTATTCGCGCGGACGCATCCTGTCCAAATACGTGGACTATGCGCTGTGGGCTTGTCTGATCGGCGGCGTGCTCGGCAACATCATCGGATTTGTGGGCCTGCCGCTGTTCCTGTTTACGGTGTTCGACGACATGTACTCGCTGCCCCAGATGCTGCTTTCGTACGACATCGTGTCCTCGATCGTCTCGGTGGCGCTGTTTGCCGTGGGCGTGGTGGGCGCCACGATTATCGCCTGCCGCCACGAGATGGCCGAGACCTCGGCCTCGCTTATGCGTCCCAAGGCCCCGCGCGCTGGCTCGCGCATCTTGCTCGAGCGCATCGGCTTTATCTGGCGCCGCATGGGCTTTTTGAACAAGGTCGCTGCACGCAACCTATTCCGTTACAAAAAGCGCGCCTTTATGACCATCTTTGGCATCGCGGGCTGTACGGCGCTTGTGATTTGCGGCATGGGCATCCGCGATACGTCGGTGGCGCTTTCGCCCAAGCAGTACGGGCATATCACGCGCTATGACCTGCTGGCGGTTGCCAATCCCGACGATTTTTCGCAGACGTGCGCGGCATTGGATGAGCGAAGCGCAGCCAAGGATTCCGACGTGACCGTGACTTCGACGCTGCCGATTATGACCGACAACGTCACCTTTACATTTGGCGGCAAGAGCGAGACCGTGCAGCTGATCGTGGTGCCCGATGGCCGCACGAACGACCTGGACGACTACGCGCGTCTCGAGGATGAGTCCAAAGAGCCACTGTCTTTGCGTGACGGAGACGTGTATCTGAGCAAGAGTTCACAGCTGGTTCTTGGGATTCAGCCGGGCGACACGGCGCAGGTCCAGGATTCGTCGCTCAACGTCGCCAAGGTCAAAGTCAGCGACATCTCGCTCAACTATTTGGGCAACACGCTCTATATGACGCAGGGCACCTATGAGCGCGCGTTCGGCCGAAGCGCGCGTCTTAACGGCATCTTTGTGCTGCTTAAGGGCTCGTCGGCCGACCAGATTGCGTTTAGCAAGAATCTTAAGAGTGACGGTTGGCTCACCATCTCGAGCACGGCCGAACATTGGCAGAACTACGAGGCGAACTTCACTATCATCAATTCCGTCGTGGTGCTCGTGACCTTTATGGCGGCGTGCCTGTCGTTTGTGGTGGTGTTTACGTTGTCCAACACGAATATCTCCGAGCGCGAGCGCGAGCTGGCGACCATCAAGGTGCTGGGCTTCCGCCGTGGCGAGGTACACCATTACGTCAACAAGGAGACGTTGATCCTCACGGCGATTGGCACCGCACTGGGCGTGCCGCTGGGTGGCCTGCTTGCCGAGAGCTTTACGTACATCCTGCAGATGCCGTCGCTGTACTTTGACGTCGAAGTCGAGCCGCTGAGCTACGTGCTTGCCGTGGTGCTTTCCTTCGGCTTTACGATCATCGTCAACCTCGCCACCAATCGTACCCTCAACAAGATCGACATGGTCGGCGCCCTCAAAAGCGCCGAGTAACCTGCCCTGGGATTCAAGTTCTAGCGAGCTGCCGACGCGCCCGCAGCAGCATTTTTGCATAAACCGCCCCGCCAAATGCATACTTTGACGGGGCGGTTGCTTTTTGCCCACAGGTACCCCAGGGGGCGCCGTGCAAATTCCGGAGTATTCAGCGTCCCGGGGTCCGCGGGCGCGGGGGCGGGGGTGCAAAACTGCGCTGAAAGCCCCGATTCTGAGTCCCAACGCCTCTAGAGCCGCTCATTTTTTTGCAGAATGCGGCCCGCGGCGCCTGTCTCTCGCCCAAAATCCAGTATGCAGGCACCCTCGGCTGCTGAATACTCCCAAAAATGCACGCCGCATCCTACCCCAGGCACTTGCAGCAAGAAGACGAATAGCCTCGGCCTCCCCAGTCACCGTAGGAGGCCCCAGGGCTTACCTCCCAAATCTTTCCGCAGGACGGAAGGACCCCGCCGCGCGAAGCGCGCAGCGGGGGCCTGACATGTCCGAGGACGATTTGGGAGGTAAGCCCTGGGGCCTCCGATGGGGCGGTTCCAGCCGAGGCTATTCGTCGCCGAAGCTGATGCCCAACGCCTTGGCCTCGCGTACCAGGTCGCTCTGGGGATCGACATACTTGAGCTTGCCGGCGACATCCTCGAGCGGCATGTGGCACATCTTGCCATCGCGCAGGGCAATCATGTAGCCAAACTCGCCGCGCAGGCAGCCGAGCGCCGCCTCGACGCCGCACTGGGTCGCAAAGATGCGGTCCTGGGCATCGGGCTGACCGCCGCGCTGCGTGTGGCCGGGGATGGCGACGCGGGTCTCGCGACCGGTCTTGGTCTCAATCTCCTTGGCGATGTCGTAGACAATCGACGGACTCGTGCGCTCGGCAAGCTTCTTCTTGTACTCCTTCTTGGACAGCGCCGCGTCCTCCTTAGAGATGGCACCCTCGGCGACGGCCACGATGGTAAAACGGCTGCCGGTCTCCATGCGATGTTCGATGGTCTTGATGACGTTGTCCATGTCGTAGGGGATCTCGGGAATCAGGATGACGTCCGCGCCGCCCGCGACGCCGGCGTACAGCGGAATCCAGCCGACCTTGTGGCCCATGATCTCGATAACGAACACGCGGCCGTGGCTCGAAGCGGTGGTGTGAATGTCGTCGATGCACTTGGTGGCGACGTCGATGGCGCTCGTAAAGCCAAACGTCAGCTCGGTGCCCCAGGTGTCGTTATCGATGGTCTTAGGCAGGGCGATAACGTTGAGGCCCTCTTCGCGCAGACGGTTGGCGGTCTTGGTGGAGCCGTTGCCGCCCAGCATAAACAGGCAGTCGAGCTGCAGCTTATGATAGGTGTGGACCATTGCCGGCACCTTCTCGACGCCGTCGGCCTCGGGAATATCCAGGCGCTTGAACGGCGTACGGCTCGTGCCCAGGATGGTGCCGCCACGGGTAAGGATGCCGCTAAAATCGGCGGGCGTCATGACGCGGAACCGGCTGTAGATAAGGCCCTGGTAGCCGTCCTCAAAACCATAGATCTCAATAGGCTCTTCGCTATTGGTCATAAGCGTTTTGACAATGCCGCGCATGGTGGCGTTGAGCGCCTGGCAGTCGCCGCCACTGGTAAGAAGACCGATCCTAAGCATGATGAATCCTTCCGGGCAAGTTATAACATGCGCATAAGTTTACCCCCGCACACTGTTGATACGGGGGTAAAACGTGTTAGCTCAAGCGTATAGAAATGTAAACAACGTCAGCCGAGCGTAAGGTCGACGAGCCTGGGTCCTTACAGTGCGAAGGCGTCGACGTCGCCCCAGTGGCGGCGCAGCGTAATGGCGGCGGCGGGTTCGGTATTGTCAAAGACGACCGACCATTGCGTATTGCTGGTGATGTCTTTCGGATTGGGTTCTTGCGCTGCAGCGCGTAGGGCCTTCCAAGCGACTGCCTCGTCCTGGGCACCGACATGGGCGTCAAGGACATCGGCGATTGCGATGGCGCGCTCTTTACCATGGCCCAGCTCGCCATTCTTTTGGTTGGGCAGCACTTCGTCGCCATAGCAGGCATAGAAGTTCGTAACCTGGCGTACAGGAGTCGCTTTGAAAGCGCGGTCCGGATCGCGCGGATCCCACTCTACTACGCGCGCGTCACCGGCGGCGTCGTTGATAAAGAAGTGGTAATCGCGTCCTGCCATAGCGTGCATGTCGTAGGCGGAAAGCAGGTCGACAGCTTCTTGCGTGGTGGCGGCACGGTCGAGCACCAGGCGGATGGCGAGCGAGGTATTGATGGCGGGGCGTTGCGTGTCCTGGTCACAGGGCTTGGAATCCAGGGTGAGTACGGCAATGGACACGCCGCATTCATTAACACCGTCGAGCTGGGCAAACGGGCCCATCAACGCCGCGGCGCGTCCGGTGATGGAGTCAAGCGGAGTGTTGGCGCCCAGGTTATTGAGGGCGGCAAACCCGATGGAAGCATAGCCGCCGCGTGGGTGATTGCGCACCAGCAGCGCCGAGGTGTCGTCCTTAAAGTCGTAATTGCGACCGGTGCGCACGCGGCCTTCGGCATCTACGGCGACAAAAGCGCTGCAGGCAAACTGGGGCGCCTGGACATGTGCCGGCACACCGGGCAGCACCTGCGCCACCACGGCATCGATGTAGGCCTGGTCGTCGCGCACGCCAGCGGCGATGATGCGATCAAGATCGTAGTCGTAGGCGATGTCGATTGCGTACAGGTCATAGCCATCCGCGTAGCCGGTCAAGCGTTTGAGCGACGCGGCGGACTTGATTTGCTTGTGATAAACGATACCGGTGGCAGCGGCAAGGCCGACGGCGACTCCCGCGACACCGCAGGCGATGGCAATGTTACGTGGCTTCATGACGACTCCTCTCGTCCTGTTAGCGCAATTGTCGCAAAAGGAACGCGGGCATGATGGCTCAAGTTGGTGAGCGGCGCGGAATTAAGCACGGAATGAAGAGTGCGGCGCTGGCGTGGCGGGGTATGCTGGAAGGGACCATCAACCCAGCGAAAGGGGAGAGCATGACGGATCAGGAAACGCCCGAGCGCGCGCATGTGACGGCCGATGATATCGAGGCCGCCAACGACCTTATCGACTTTATCGAGGCATGCCCCAGCATGTTCCATACGGCGGCGACCATTATGGCCGAGCTCGACGAGGCGGGCTTTACCTACCTGTCCGAGAACGCGGCGTGGGACATCGAGCCGGGCGGGCGTTATTACACGCAGCGCAACACCTCGAGCGTTATCGCCTTTAAGGTGGGCGAGGACCTGGCTGCTACGTGGGGCGAGGACGGCGTTGCCGGCGACTACCATTTTCAGCTGACGGCGTCGCACAGCGACTCGCCGACGTTTAAGGTTAAGGCCGTGCCCGAGCTCGACGGCGCGGGCGAGACGCTGCGCCTGAACACCGAGGCCTACGGCGGCATGATCGACTACACCTGGTTCGACCGTCCGCTGGCACTCGCGGGCCGCGTGCTGGTACGCGAGGGCGACCGTATTGAGAGCCGCCTGCTTGCCACCGAGCGCGAGGTCGCTATTATCCCGAGCCTTGCCATCCACATGAACCGCGGCGTTAACGAAGGCTTTGCGCCTAATCGTGCTGTCGACCTGTGCCCGCTCATCAGCGCCGGTGACCTTAAGCAGGGCGACTTTGATGCTCTGATCGCCGACGAACTGGACGTTGAGCCCGAGCAAATTTTGGGCCGCGATCTGTTCCTGGTCAATCGTCAGGATGCGCGCATTTGGGGCTGGGCCGATGAGTTTATCTCGACGCCCAAGCTCGACGACCTGGCCTGTGCCTATACCTCGCTGCAGGCATTTTTGGGTGCCGAGAACGCGCACGATGTCTCGGTCTTTTGCTGCTTTGATAACGAGGAGGTTGGCTCCGAGACCAAGCAGGGCGCCATGTCGACGTTCTTGGCCGATGCGCTGCGCCGCATCAACGGATCGCTGGGTTTTGACGACGAGTCGTACCATCGCGCACTTGCTGCCTCGATGCTTGTAAGCTGCGACAACGCACATGCCGTGCACCCCAACCACGCCGAGAAGTGCGATGCCCGCAATCAGGTGGTGCTCAACGGCGGTATCGTCATCAAGGAAGCCGCCAACCAGCACTACTGCACCGATGCCTTTAGCCGCGCGGTGTTCCAGGCCATCTGCGATGACGCCGACGTGCCCACGCAGGCCTTCGCCAACAAGAGCGATATGGCCGGCGGCTCCACGCTCGGCAATCTGTCCAATATGCAGGCGAGCATGCATGCTGTGGACGTGGGCCTGCCGCAGCTTGCCATGCACTCGAGCTACGAGACCGGCGGCGTACGCGACGTGATGTACGCCATCCGCGCTCTCACCGCGTTCTACGAGCGCAACCTAACCATCAACGGCGCCGAAAGCGTAGAGCTCTAAAACCTACCAAATAGGGATTGCCAAAAAGGACAGGTTCATTTTGGCAGGTTTTATCTGGGCAAATGCCAACAGCTAGGCGGAACTGTCAGGACGCCGCAGGTAGAGCCAACGTCATAGTGCAAACTAACCTGACCCCATTGCACCAAAAAAGAAACGCCGCAGGTTGAGCAAAAGTCAGCGAGAGTCCGCCGTTTGAGCCAAGGTGCCGTGAAATGAAAAGGCGCTGACCTTCTGGTCGCGCCTTTGAAATTGAACGGCAGATTGGCCAAACGGCGGGTTCGTAGCGTCGACCGGTCCGCCGTCCGTTAGAACGGCGGAATAGATCCCCTAATGTTCAATCCAACAACGTAAAGTTTCGCCGGCCTGTAGGTGGCGTAGATTCTCCGCGGCAATATCCACCACGTTGTTGAGCGTGGCTTCCAGGTGGAACCAGCCCGAGATGTGCGGCGTGATGAGCATGTTGGGCGCATCCCACAGTGGGCTTGTCTCAGGCAGCGGCTCTGGGTCGGTGACGTCGACCGCGGCGCCGGCGAGATGTCCCGACTCCAGAGCGGCAACCAAATCGTCGGCAACCACAAGATCGCCGCGGCCACCGTTGGCAAAGAAGGCGCCCGGTTTCATCGCGGCGAAGAACTCGGCGTTCGCCAGGCCGCGGGTCTCGGGCGTGCTGGGCATAAAGGATGCGACGATGTCAGCCTCGGCCAGGCGCTCGGACAGGGCGTCCATGCCGTCCATGTCCTCAAACACAATGGGGTAGACGAGTGGATGGCGCTTGATGCCGCGGACGTGCGCGCCCATGTCGCGGCAGAGCGTGGCGAAGTGGCCGCCGATATCGCCCGCGCCCAGCACCAGCACATTGGCGTTTTTGAGCGAGGTGACCGGCCCCAAATCCTCCCAGCGATGCTCGCGCTGCAGGTCCTGGTAGCCGGGCAGGCGCTTCATCATGGAAAGGACCATGGCAAACATGTGCTCGCTCACAGCCTGGCCGTAGGCGCCCACCGAGCAAGACAGTTTGGCGTCGGCCGGCACGGTGCCGGCGGCTAAGTAATCGTCATAGCCGGCGGTCTGCAATTGCAACAGCTGGAGATGGTCGCATGCCGTGAGCATGGCGGGGTCGATATTGCCCAGGATCACATCGGCATCCGCGACCTGCTCGCGTGTGACTTCGCTGGCGCTCGTATAGATAAAGTCCTCGCCCGGAGCACTCGACTCAAGAATCGCGCGATGACGATCGTTGACGGGCAGCAAAACCAGGATGTTCACAAGCAGTCCTCTCCGCTTAACCTGCCAAAAAGGGACAGGTTTATTTTGGCAGGTTTTATCAGGCAAAACGTTCAAACAAAACGCCGGATACAAGACGGGCGTGCCCGCCAGCATCCGGCGTCCGTACGGCTACCAGCTCAGCAGCTCGTAGCCGTCCTCGGTCACCACGAGCTGTACCTCGCACTGGGCCGAATCGCTGCCGTCCTTGGTGCGCACGCACCAGCCGTCGCCCTTGCTAATCTTAATGTCGGGCGCCCCGGCGTTGACCATGGGCTCGATGGTAAAGACCATGCCCGGAGCCATGATGGTGTCCACATCGGGCGCCTCGGTGGTAAAGCCCACAAACGGGTCCTCGTGGAACTCCTTACCGATGCCGTGTCCGCCGTACTCGCGCACCACGCTAAAGCCGGCGTCCTCGACGGTCTTTTGCACGGCCTCGGCCATAACGGACAACGGCAGCCATGGCTTGACGGCCGCCAGACCCGCCTCCACGCTGGCACGGGTGACGTCGACTAGGCGCTGGCGCTCGGCCGAGACCTCGCCGATGCAGAACATGCGGCTCGAGTCGCTAAAGTAGCCGTCTAGGATTGTGGAGCAGTCCACGTTGATGATGTCGCCCTCGTGCAACACGTCCGCATCGCAGGGGATGCCGTGGCAGACCACGTCGTTGATCGAGGTGCACACGCTCTTGGGGTAGCCCTCGTAGTGGAGGTCGGCCGGCGTGCCACCGTGCTCGACGGTATAGTCGTAGATCATCTGGTCGATCTGGTTGGTGGTCATACCGGCGGCGATATGCTCGCCCACGTAGTCGAGCACACCCACGTTGATGGCGGCCGAGCGCTTGATGCCCTCGATGTCGGCGGGCGTCTTGTAGAGCGTGCGGGGCAGAACCTCCCAGCCCTCCTCCCACAGGCGCTCGAGGCGCTCGTCGAAGGCGTTATGGCATTTCTTATATTTTTTGCCGCTGCCGCACCAGCAGGCGTCGTTGCGGCCGGGCACGGGTCCGTTGTCATACATGGCTAACTTCCTTTCATCCGCAGCTAGTATAGCCCACCCACGCGTCCATAAAAGTTGCGGTGATATAGTTCCGATTTAAGCGGTTTAACAGCACAAATAGGAACTATATCACCGCAACTGATGGGGTGAGAGGGGGGCGCTGGCCGCCTGAATCGTGGCTGCGTGCTAGTAGCTCACCTGGCAGGGAATGCCGATGGCGCGCACGCGCGCGGCAATGGCGTCGAGCACCTCGGGCGCTGCTTTGGCAAGGCCGGCGATCGGTGTCTCGCGCGCTACCGTGTAGATGGTCGCTTCTTGTGGGCGAATGCGCTCAAGCGCCGCGAGCCAGGGGGCAACGTACTCCTCGCCGGTGTTGTCGATGAGCTTGCCCTGATACTCGCCGGTCAAAAAGATCGTCTGGATAATAACGTGACCGTCAAAGCTTGCGAACGTCTCGATCTGGTGCTCTACGTCGTAGGGGCCAACAGGCTGGTCGAGCAGCTGGATAAACGCCGGGTCGACGGTATCGAGCTTAAGAATGTTGTCGTCGGCCATCATGAGCGCGTCGTGCACCTCGGGACGGTCGGCGCGCGTGCCGTTGGAAAGCACGGCGATCTTGGAGTTTGGGGCAAGCTCGTCGCGCAGCGCGACGGCGCCGGCGATGGCCTGCGGAAATTCCGGTGCGGCGGTGGGCTCGCCGTTGCCTGCGAAGGTGATCACATCGGGGAGCTCGCCCTCGGCTGCCATTTCGCGCAGCTTTGCCTCGAGCGCGCCGAGTACCACGGCGGCTGTGTTGTACGGCTCATGGCAGGGGCGCTCGGCGTTGAGGCCGTTTTCGCAGTAGATGCAGTCGAACGTGCAGATTTTGCCGCTGGCCGGCATCATGTTGACGCCGAGCGAGAGACCAAGGCGACGGCTGCGAACGGGCCCAAAGATGGGGCTGGCATTCAAAAACGTAGACATAGGCATATGCTCCTCAAGACAATTGTGCCTAAGCATAGCATCGGCTCCAAAGCAAGGTGTGGGCTCTTGCTTTACAAGTTTCGTTTTTTCACGTCGCTCATTATGCCGTGCCATGAAAAGCCTCAGGTCGGGTACAGTTAATCTGTTAACAAGGCGTAAGGCAATGCGGGTCCATCCAACCGCACTGACGTGCAGCTGGATGAGCATTGATGATGGGGGCACAACATGGATTTTACGGTCGAGAATGCGGGCACCACGATTGCCTGTCGCGAATATGCCGGCCCGGATGTGTCGCCTGATGCTCCTGCCTTGGTGTGCGTGCACGGCGCTTGTGTCGACGGCACATTTTTCGACGGTATCGCTTGTGAGCTCAGCCACAACTACCGCGTAATTGCCTACGACCGCCGCGGCTGCGGTGGCAGCAGCGATGCGGCAGACGGCAGCTATGATCTTGCCGCTCAGGCCGCCGACCTGCAAGCCGTGATCGAACACGTTGGCGCTCCGGCAAATGTGCTTGCGCATAGCGCCGGTACGTTGGTGGCGCTGGAGCTTCTTCGCACCGAACCCCATCTCGTCGCCCGTGCGATTCTGCATGAGCCGGCCGTGTCGGCCGAAGGCGTCGGCATGGGCGCAGCTCCGGTTTTGCTCGATATGATTGCGGCTGGAAAGGTTTCAAGGGCGCTCCGGCTTTTCTTGGGAGCCCTCGGCGACTTGGACCCCGAGGCTCCCGGGACGACCGAAGCGGAAGTCAAACATGCCCTGCGCAATGGTCGTTGCTTTATGGCGAACGAATATGGAACAAATATGACATATGCTCCCGACTGGGAGCGCGCCCGCGAATCAAAGGCGGTGTCGGCTGTGTTTTTGGGCGAGCTTTCGGTCGGTACACCCCGCGAGGCTGGTACGCGAGCGGCTGCCGAATTTCTCGATTGCCCCCTTGTGACGATCCCGGGCGCGCATAACGGTTTGCGCGATCGCCCCGTTACGGCGGCAAACGCCGTTCGCGATGTCTTGGAGCGTTAGAACGCTCGATGACCTGCGGGGAGGGGGACTGTTAGCGTTTCGTCATTGTTAACGAATGCGCCAATAACCACGCGCCCGCGGCTCCATTACCACCGTTTGCCAGGTCATAAAAATGTAACAGCATTCACGTGCTTACCTGCATCGGCAAGGTGTTACCCTTGTAGCATTTGGAACCCACCGCTACCATGCGCAACGATAGAAAGGGCCCCATATGCTCAATAATCACGAGGTCAATCTAACCGACGAGGAGGCTGCCGCCGAGGTCGCCCGCGTCGCGAAGACCTACCCCGTGGTGCGTTTGCTGTCGGCCGATCAGATTAAGAGCGAGCCTAACTGCCTGCTCGCCGGCAATCGCTGCCCTTGCCTGCGCCAGTCGAGTCTTGAGGCCTTGACAGATTCCGATGAGGTGTCGGAGCAACTGCTCAACGATGGCGTTGAGTACCGTGCCCATCTGCGCCCTCTGAAGGTCGAGGGCGAGCCTCACGTCCTGCTGATGGTGCGTCCGATCGATGAGCAAGAGGCTGCAGAAGAGGACCTCGTCTACACCGATGTGCTGACGAGTGTGCGCAATCGCCGATATTACGAGGAAAAGCTCCGTAGCGCCCGCATGAATGCCGGCGTTGCGGTGATCGACCTTGATGATTTTAGGGTCTTCAACGATACGTGTGGCCGTCATGCCGGCGACCTTGCGCTCGGTGCTGTGGCGACGGCCATACGCAGCGGAATTCGTTCGACTGACGAGCTTGTACGCTATGGCTGCGACAAGTTTGTGGTCGTCATGCCCAATATTCCCTCCGATGACTTCACCCGTCGCCTGCACCAGGTGTCCGATGCCGTTCATGCCACGATTGTTCCGGGCCATGAGTACGTGAGCTTGACGGCATGTATTGGTGGCGTTCGCATTCATGGCGAGACGGTCGATGAGGGAGTTGGCCGCGCTGTCCAGTTATTGAGCCGCGCTAAGGCAAAAGCCGGTACGGTCGTGACCGACGCCGATTCCATCGAAGCCTTCCAAAGCGAAAAGCCTTTGGTGCTTATTGTCGATGACTCCGACATGAACCGAGCCATTCTCAACGAGATGCTCAAGGACGAGTATTGCATCCTCGAGGCCGACAACGGTCGTACGGCGCTCGACATGGTCGACCGCTATGGCGATGAGTTGTCGCTCGTGCTGCTGGATATTGTCATGCCGGGCATAAGCGGCTTTGAGGTGCTGGCCGATCTGTCGCGCCGATCGGGTATCGACAATCTGCCTTTCATCATGATTTCGAGCGAAGATTCCGATGATATGGTTTTGCGCGCGTACGAGCTGGGCGCCTCGGACTATATCAACCGCCCGTTTGACTCCCGTGTCGTGCGCCGCCGCGTAAGCAACACCATCCGCCTGTACGCCAAGCAGCGCCGCCTGACGAACCTGCTGTCCCAACAGTACAACGAGCGCGTCAAGAACAGTCGCATGCTCATCGACATCATGGCCGGCGTCATGGAGCTTCGCAACGGCGAGAGCGGTAGGCACGTTACGAACATCGAAAAGCTGACCGAGCTGCTGCTTGGCTATCTGGTCCAGCGTAGCGGCACGATCTTCCTCGACAATGAGGAACGCTCCACGATCGCCCTGGCTTCGGCGCTGCACGATATCGGCAAGATGTCGATTGACGATGCGATCCTCAACAAGCCCGGGCGCCTCACGCCCGAGGAATTCGAGATTATGAAGACGCATACCACGATTGGCGCCAACATGCTGCTCGAGCTGGGCAGCCATCACGCCGGCAATGCGCTTATGGAATATGCGTACCAGATTGCGCGTTGGCATCACGAGCGCTGGGACGGCAAGGGTTATCCCGATGGCCTTAAGGGCGACGAAATTCCCATCGCCGCGCAGGTGGTTTCGGTGGCTGACGTGTACGATGCACTGACGAGCGTGCGCGTATACAAGGACGCTATCCCGCACGAGGAAGCGATCAAGATGATTCTGGACGGTAAGTGCGGCACCTTTAACCCGTTGCTGCTCGACTGTTTGCTCGAGGTGCAAGACCAAATTGCCGAGACGTTGGCACGCCCCGCCGATGTCGTCGCGTTTCCTACGATTTAGTTTGACCAAAGGAGTTTTTAATCCATGATTTCCATGCGTGAGGCGTATGAGAAGATCGGCGCTAATTATGATGACGCGTGTGCTCGGCTGATGGGCGGGGAAATGCTTGCCCGCTTTGCCCTCAAGTTTTTAGATGACGAGAGCATGGACAAGCTGGAGGCTGCCATGGCGGCGGGAGACGCCGAGGAAGCGTTTATGGCAGCGCACACGCTCAAGGGCGTGAGCCAGAACCTGGGATTCGATAATCTGTACGAGCCGGCGGTCGTGGTGACCGAGGCGCTGCGCGGCGCCGATGCCGTTGACGGCGCTCGCGAGGGAATGCATGCGCTGCAGCAGCAATATGCGGCTACGATGTCGGCCCTGCGCGAGGCGGCCGAGTAAGGGCTTGCGTGCTTTGATGACTATGAGAGTGGATAATCTCCCGTTTTAGGCCCGGTGGCGGCCTCAAAGTGGGAGATTATCCACTCTCGTTCGATATGTGTCCAAAAATCCACGCTCACCCCTCCGGGTTAGTAAATGGCCTATGCGCACTGGCGGGGCTTTCCGCATGCAATCAATATCGTTGTTCGATAAACTGTTCGAATAACGATAGAGTCGATGAGGGTGAGTGTATGTCTAACAGCGTTCAGCGTATGGCCAAAGCGGGCGAAAATATCAGGAAGCTTGGCTTTTGCATGGCAGCCGTTTTTGCAGGGATGCTCGTCGCTTTTGCCGCGTTGGTTGTTTACGTGATCTGGTATGCGGTTGCAAACGTTGCCTCTGTCGATTCTTTCGGCGTCGTGACGCTTCTCGATGGCGGGTGCATCGTTATCCCAAGCGGACTGTGCCTGGCACTCGTCGTGGGTATTTCGCTTGTCGTTTTGTGCGGGATCAGCCGTAACATCTCGCGAGGCGTCTCGCCCTTTACCAAGACGCATGTGCGGCTTATCCGTGTTCTCGCGCTTGCCTTTGCTGTTAACGCCGCGGTTTCGCTTGTTGGTGCCTATGGATCGGTCGATCTCACCATTGGCGGACTGGAGCTTTACATCGTGCCTCATTCCTTCGTTATTGAGATTTGCCAAGGCGCTACCTTTGATGCGGGGTCGTTTATCGGCGCGGCTGTCTGTCTGTGTATCTCGGTGATCTGGAGTTATGCCTCGCTGCTCCAAGAGCAGTCTGACGAGCTTGTGTAGGAGGAAGCATGAGCTATCTCATCATCGAGCTTGAGACGCAGCTGCTTAAGACCGGAAAGACCAGCGCTGATCTGATTCGGGCGACGGGGCATACTCCGGCTAATATTTCAAAGCTGAGAAACGGAAAGATAAAAGCTATTCGCCTAAAGACTCTTCTCGATATCTGTGATGAGCTTGATTGTCAACCGGGAGATATTATTCAGCGTGTGAGCGAGAAAGAGCTTGAGGAGCTTATTGTCGAGCGTGCAAAAAATGTCGTGAGACAGATGCGGGATGGCGGAGGCAACGAGGCGTCGCTTCCGACATCAGTCTTTGCTGTAGATTTGAGCGACGAGTAGCATAAAGCGAACAACTATAACGAAATATCAGCGTAAAGGGGCCCGTGTCTAACACGGGTTCTTTCTTTTAGATTATCTTGACAAATATGAGTTATCGAAAAACAATAACAACTAGAAAAAACGATAAAGGAAAGAAGAAACGATATGATCAGTTTTGCTATCGAGCAGGAAGGGAGGCCAATGAACACATCAGCGATAAAGTTATCAAAGGTGTCAAAGCGCTACGGGAAACGGCGCGTTTTGCATGACGTTTCCTTCGAGGTGCATCAGTCTGAGCTCCTTGCCCTTGTTGGTGCAAACGGTGCGGGCAAAAGCACGCTTATTAAAATCGTCTTGGGCCTCTGCGAGCCGTCGTCGGGGAGCGTGGAGCTCTTTGGGGGCAAGTCGAAAAAAGAGCTGAGCCTGATGCGGACGCGTGTCGGCTATGTGCCAGATTCCTGCGGAGCATACCAATCTCTCAGTGCGGCTGAGAATCTTCGGATCCGATGTGCGGAATGGGGGCTCGATGAGAAACGTGAGGTTCCTCGCGTCTTGGGCCTAGTCGGGCTGGACGTCGATGAGAAAAAGAGCGTGAGCAGTTTTTCTCTGGGAATGAAACGGCGACTGGATATAGCTACGGCTTTATTGGGCGACACCGACGTACTAATTTTCGATGAGCCGGCAAATGGATTGGATCCGTTGGGCATCGAGAGTATATGGGCCCTTATCGGTCGATTAAATCGAGAGCAGGGTAAGACCATGCTCATCTCTAGCCATGATTTAGATGAGTTGGCATCGGTTGCAACAAGCTGCCTGTTTATTCATGACGGCGAACTGCTAAAAAAGGAATCGATGGACGTCATAAGGGATGAGGCGCCATCCCTAAAAGAGTATTACAGGCGCTTGATGAAGGCGGTCTCGCTATGAAGCGGGCGATCCATCCCATAAAGGCGGACATGATGCGTTTGTACAGGATATTTCCGGCGAAGTTTGGTCTTGCGCTTATGCTGGCGTTCGGCCTTCTCTTCGGCATCTTTCTAAAAAACGGAACAACGTTGCTCGCCTTTGGCAATAGCGTTTTTGGGGAGGATATTGGCTTCTGCTGGAATGTAATCGATCCTTCTGCACCCGATGAGTCCCTTGTGCGCAGCGCTTTTGCCGGTACATCCTTGTTCGTCCCACTCATCGTTTGTCTGGTGATTTTACAGGAGCGCGGCTATGAAGAGGGATACCGAATTTCTATGGCAAGAGGTCTCGCCCGCTTTAATGGCGCTCTAGCACATGCATTTTCGTCTGCTTTCATGATTGGCGCAGCATATAGTGCGCTTTGCCTTCTTCTTTTTGCCATAGCCGTAACACGTGGAGGGCAAAACTACGTGCATGGCATGCTGGCTGCATTTTTGCCTGCAATGATAGTCAACGCCGCATTGGTGATATCGGTTGCGCTGGAGACGGTGACCATCTATCGGATTACGGGCAGCGCTGTATTGAGCGGGGCCGTGGTGATAGTTGGATTTGTCATGAGCTTGACGCTCTACGGAACTTACCTTCAGACGCCCATACCGTCCTTGCGATGGATCTTCTTTCTTCCGGGGCCGTACCTTGGAGTCGGATGTGCCCTTGGGTATAGCGATATGGGGCAGCTGGCGCTTCTGGGGTATGGCGCGGCAGCCAGCTGTCTATCGGTATTGATTTACGCTCTCGTGAGCTTTCGTGCTGGGGGTGTGCTCAATGGCTCGTCAGACTAGAAGATTCCTTCATTCAGAATTGAAGCATGTGAGCAAATGGACGTACGCCTTAATCCTGGTAATTTATGCGTGCATGGTGGTATTGCAGCTTAATTCTTTCCCGATGTGGTTCTGTAGCCTCCGTGAGAACAGTTTCTTGGGCTTTTTCCCAGACCCGACGCTTCGGCTATCGGCAGAGGATGTCCTTCTATTTGGTAATGCAGAGGTTTTTCGCGGTCTGCTGTTCAACGTAGCCCCGCTGGCTCATGCATTGTTCTTTCCGTTCATCGCGGCTTGCGTTGTGCCGCGCTTTGTCAGTTCGGGCTTTATTGAGGAACCGTGGGGGTTGTCGGAGGCTCGGGGAGGGAAGCGTGTGTGCGCTATCGTTGCGCGAGTGGTGCTGTCTTCTTTTGCCCTTTTGGGCGCGTTTATCCTGTCGAGTGTCGTTTTGTACTGCCTTAACTGCGCAATCGTTTTGGATGCTCAACAGTGTTTCAACCTGAATATGTTTTGCGATCGACTTCTTCTGGCGAGTGCGGTCTGCCTCGCATACGTGGTCTCTTGCGTGATTGTTGCTTCCTATTTTGGGTCCGGCTTCGGTCCGATTGGCATGCTGCTACTTGTCAACGTTGTAGCGATCTACATACAGCTCGGGGCCAATTCCGTGCTTCCGCTTCCAGCCTCGATGCTCATGTGGATTTGTGGCGTGACCCCGTTGGAGGATGGTCAATGCACCTCGATTTTAATTGACTGCCTAATAAACGTAGCAAGCGTTTTCACCATTTGCTTTACCGTCGACCAATTGCGGTCGAGATTTCTTTGATTGTTTGTGAGGGATAATCATACCGAGCATACCAAATACAGGGGGGGCGGGCACCGTGGCTGGTGTCCGCCCCCCCGTCATGGAAAGCTTTAGCCTGTGTGATTCGCGAGCTAGCGGGCCTGTTTTACTTTGGCCGCTGCCTCGACAAACGACTTCCACAGGTTAAAGTCGGTCTCGAGCGTCTGCCAGGTGTACTCGGGATGCCATTGCACGCCCAGGCAGAAGGGTTGGCCTTCGACTTCGATGCACTCGGGCACGCCATCGGTTGCCTTGGCGACCAAGCGCGTGCTTTTACCCAGACGATCGACGCAGCAGTGGTGTGCGGAGTTGGTCTGGATAAGCCTGTGCCCGCCAAGCGCGCGCTCCAGCAACGAGCCCGGCACGACCTCGACGGGATGCACGGGGTCGTTGAGCACGTGGGTGTGGCGCCACTGCGTGCGGCCCTCGCGCGCACCCAGGCTTGGCACGTCCATGCACAGGGTGCCGCCGGTGGCGACATTGAGCAACTGCGTGCCGCGGCAGGTGGTAAAGAGCGGCTTTTTGGCGCGGAGCACCTCGCCGACCAGCTTAAACTCAAAGCTATCGCGGATCTCGCAGCAGAGGGTGGGGTCGTAGGGTCGATCATCGCCCCAACGTTTGGGATTGACATCGGGGCCGCCGGGAATGGCGATGCCGTCGGCGATATCGACGTAATGACGGATGACCTCAATGTCCTCGGTGATGGACATCTGCAGCGGCAGGCCGCCGGCGGCAAGGATGGCATCGACAAAGACGCTCGCAATCTCCTCGTTGGGGGAGAGCGTCTCGCTCAAAAACGGCTTCGCTTCTTCCCAACGCGGCGCTACCAGGATGAGTGGACGGTCAGCGGGGGCAACGTCGACGTGCGGGGTGTAGGACGAGGAAGTACGGGTTCCGATCATGGGTGCGGCTTTCGAATCTGAAGGTGACAGGGCGCATGAGAGACGTGGGACAACACTTTCAATGGATTTGTCCCACGGGGTGGCTGGTTAGTGGCCCTTGATGGAGTTGAGGAAGTCCTGGGCGCGCTTGGTCTGGGGGTGGTCGAAGAACTCGTCGGGCGTGCCGGTTTCCACGATCTGGCCGTCGGCCATAAACACGACGCGATCGGCAACGCGGCGGGCAAAGTTCATCTCGTGCGTAATGACGATCATCGTCATGCCCTGCTGCGCCAAGCGCACCATGACCTCGAGCACCTCATTGATCATCTCGGGGTCAAGGGC
>CABTZA010000017.1 GCA_902489225.1 uncultured Collinsella sp. | reverse complement strand
GTCGCCGTTTCGGTGGCGGTCGATGCCGAGCACTCGGTCGGCGGTGCCACGGGCGTGGGCAGCTATGTGGACGTGTACGTGCAAAAAGATGGCGTAACCGATCGATTGTGCGGCGCGCACGTGATCGATACCAGTGAGAATTCCGGTGCCACGCGCGAGGGCAAGATCGAATGGGTGACGCTGGCGGCTGACCCCGAAGACGTCAAGGAACTGCTGGGAGCCTCGGGCAAGGGAACGGTCAGCTTGACGATTCCCGCCACGGCGCGCGGCAAAAAGAGCGGAGGCGACGAGTGATGAAGGCGATCTGGCTTGCGTGCTGCGCGTGCGGCGATTACGGGCTGTTGCAGCGGGAAGTCGAGGGCCGTGATGCGGGTGCACAGGTGCTTCGCGTGGGTGACCTGGACGGGCTGATTTCCATGGCGCGGGCGTTTCCGTCGCGCCGCGGGGCTGCCATCATCGCGGCGTCTCTGTTTGATATCGAAGATGTGCGCAAGACTGTTGCGCGCCTGACGGCCGAAGGCCGCGTGAGTCGCGTGGTCGTGTTGATAGAAGCACTCGATCCGTCGGATATCGAGGGGCTGTTTCGCGCAGGGGCGACCGAGGTCATCGCTGCGCACAGTATATGCGGCAACGGGCGCGCGGGCGAGGGAGCGGTTGATTCCGATCGGCGCATGACGATTGAGCCCGATGCTTTTGTTGATAGGGAACCCGGGGCGCCTCGCGCTACAAGAGGCCCGCGTGTTGATGATTATGGAAAAGCGGAAGCCGAGCATGGTCGGCGCCCCCGGAACCCCCTTGTATACGATGACGCTGGAGGGCCGGCGCAGCATGCTGGCGACTCCCCGGCTGTAGATTTGGGATACGTGCACGGCGTGAATCTGGCGGATGAACTCGACGAAGTTGAGGGCTTTGCCGGGTGCGGCGAGTTGTCGCTGATGCAGCATGAGCAGATTGTGCAGAACGAGCCTGCCTCGCAGACCGAACAAGCTGCCATGCCGGCTTGGACGCAGCGTGTGGTTGCGGCGGGGGAGACGGGGACGCTGCCGCCGACGCCCGCCCCGCCGCCTCCGATGCCGCCGGCAGACGCTGCCGCTTCGCCGCACCGAGCTCCGGTCATCTGCGCCATTTCGGGTTCGGGCGGTTGCGGCAAGTCGACGATCGTTGCCACCATGGCACACACATCGTCGCTGTTGGGCTTGCGTGCCGCCGTGCTCGACCTGGACCTGATGTTTGGAAACCTTTACGACTTGTTAGGCGTCGATGCTCCGCGCGATATGGCGGCACTTATCGAGCCGTCGGCGGCGGGCGCGCTCGCCGAGCCAGATATCGTAGCCGCATCGATGCGCGTGGCGCCGGGCGTTACGCTCTGGGGTCCCGTCGCGGCGCCCGAGCAAGCCGAGCTCATGGCACGTCCGGTGGAGCTACTGCTTGATGTCCTGCGTCGCGAATCCGACGTGGTCTTTATCGATACCTCGGTCTTTTGGGGCGACGCCGTGGCGGCTGCGGTGGCGGCGAGCGACCGCTGCCTGGTCGTTGGCGATGCGGCGGTGCCGTCCGCGACATCGGCGTCGCGCGTCATTGAACTGGCAAGTCGAGTGGGTGTGCCGCGCACGCGCATGAGCGCCGTGTTCAACCGGTTCGGTGCGCGCGGGGCAGACGAGGACGTCGCCATGCGCTTTGAGATTGCCTGTGCGTTGAGCTCCAAGATTCATATCGCCGATGGCGGGCAGGATCTCGCCGCGCTCATGGCGTTTGGACGCGCTGACGAGGCAGTGGGGCAGACCAGCGCTTTTGCGACCAGCGTGCGCGAGGCTACGCGCGAGATGCTCGTGGAACTGGGGTGCGCCGTCGGCCCTTGGAGCGATATGGTCGCCGACCGTGCAACGCGTACCGAGCGCCCGCGTATCCGCCTTCCCTGGTCGCGCGAGGGTGATCAGCGATGAGTCTGCAAACGAGGATTAAGGCTGCCGGCGCTGCAGCGGCGGCAGCGCCTGTAGATGCGGGGCGTCGCCGCGCGGTGAAACGACGCACCAAGCGCGCCGTGATGGACCGCATGGGTTACGACGAAGTGGCGCGTATCAGCGCCTATATCGACCCGGCACTTGCCCGCTCGGAATTGCGTCCCGCGGTGGAGGCGGCGCTCAATGTTGAGGAACCGACCGATCTCGCGACGCCCGAGCGCGAGACCATCATCGACGAGATTTTGGATGACGTGGTGGGCTTGGGGCCGTTGCAGCCGCTCATCGAGGACGACACCGTTACCGAGATCATGATCAACGGCTGCCGCTCGGCTTTCTTTGAACGTGGTGGCGTCTTGTACCCCATCGAGCATGCGTTTGAGGATGATGAGCAGATCCGTGTGCTTATCGACCGCATCATCTCGCCACTTGGCCGCCGTATCGACGAACGCAGCCCCATCGTCAACGCCCGCCTCAAAACGGGCTATCGCGTCAACGCGGTGATTCCGCCTGTGGCGATTGACGGACCGATTCTCACCATCCGAAAGTTCTCGGACCGCATCTGCTCACTGGACGAGCTTGTGGGGCTGGGGTCGCTGCCGCTTTGGTATGCGCAGCTGCTGTCGTGCGCGGTGTCGCTGCGACAGGACCTGGCGGTTGCGGGAGGCACGGGATCTGGTAAGACCACCCTGCTCAACGCGTTGTCATGCGAGATTTCCACCGGCGAGCGCATCGTGACGATCGAGGACTCTGCCGAGCTCAAGTTTGCGCATCATCCGCACGTGGTGCGCCTAGAGGCGCGCGAGGCTTCAATTGAGGGTGAGGGTGCGGTGACGATTCGCGACCTAGTAACTAATGCCCTGCGCATGCGCCCCGACCGCATCGTGGTGGGCGAGGTGCGTGGTGCCGAGTGCTGCGACATGTTGCAGGCCATGAACACGGGCCACGACGGGTCGCTCACCACACTTCATGCGGGTTCAGAACAGGAGACCGTGGTGCGTCTGACATTGCTTGCACGTTATGGCATCGATCTGCCGAGCGAGCTCATCGAGGAGCAGATTGCCATGGCGCTCGACGGCATCGTGATGTCCGAGCGCCACGCCGATGGCAGGCGTTTCGTCTCCTCGTATTCGGGGGTGCGTCGCGCCGCGTCGGGCGGCGTAGAGCTCGAGCGCTATGTGACTTTCGATGCCGCCGAGCGCACCTGGACGCTTGACCGCGAGCCGCCGTTTATCGCAGAAGGCCTGCGGTCGGGGACGCTCACACAAGAGGAGGTGGACGAATGGAGGTCGCTGTGCCCCTCGTCGTAGGGGGTTTGGCAGGGTTTTCTGTTGCGACGGCGTGCGGGGCGGAACCTCGTGTGCCGCAGGTGCCGCCGGCGGAGCTGGCGCGTCAGGCGCTCGAGACGGTGGCAGAGAGGCTGCCGCGTGAGCTGGTGGAAAACGATCTGCTGAAAAAGATCGCCCGTTCGTGGACATCGCTGGCTCCGGCGCATCGCCTTGGCCTCGTGATCGAAGATGCTTCGGGGCGTTTGGCGTTTCTACTGCTATCGAGCGGTGTCTGCTGCGTTTTACTAACGATGGTGTCGTTATCGCCCCTCGGGTTTGCCTTGGGACTTGTTGCTCCGATTGCCGCTGGCGCCGCTCGGGATGGCTTTGAGAGCCGGCGCGAGCAACACGATGCAGAAGAGGCAATGCCCGAGGCGTTTACCGCACTTTCCATGTCGCTTGCCTCGGGACATTCGCTGGCCCAGGGCATGCGCTTTGTGGGCGCTCATGCGCAAGAACCGGTGCATACCGAGTTTTTGCGGGTGGCGGCGGCGATCGATTGCGGTATCTCGGCGACCGACGCGCTCGATGACTTGCTCGTGCGCATCGACGCTCCCGGCCTTTCGCTTGTGACCTTGGCGCTTAAGGTGTCTCAGCGCACCGGTGCTCCGCTTGCCGACTTACTGTCCGAGGCGTCGAGCATGGTGGGGGAGCGCATTGAGCTCAAGCGCCGCCTGGATGTCAAGACGTCGCAGGCTCGCATGTCTGCGCATATGGTCGCGGCGATGCCGGCGGGCATGTGCGCGGTGTTGGCGCTGCTTTCGGCAGATTTTCGTCGCGGTCTTGCGACGCCTGCCGGCGTGGGCGCTGCGGTGCTGGGTCTTGCCCTCAATGCCGTTGCCCTGGTGGTTATCCGACGCATTATGCGGGTGGAGCTATGAGCGCCCCGGTTGCAGTTGCGGCTTGCCTGTGCGCCCTGAGTGTATTTGTCGCGACGGGTTTGGATCGGGCGGATGCACGCAAGATCGCAGGGGCCTGCAAGCGCGAGGCGGTGCTGGTCGCTGCCGCGGGTCGCTCAGTGGTCGATGCCCTGACCGCGCGAGTGAAGGGCGCGGTTGGAGTGGGCGGCCCGGCGCGAGTGTCGCTCGGCGAAGTGTCCGAGATGATCGATGTTGTGCGCTTGGGTCTTTCGGCCGGTCTTTCGTTTGATGCGGCGCTTGAGATTTTCTGCGCCAACCGCCGGTCAGTGCTGGCTCTTCGCCTTGAGCGGGCCTGCATGGCGTGGCAGGTGGGCGTGGGCACGCGTGAGGACGAGTTGTTGGCCGCCGCGCGCGACCTGGACGTGCGAGCGCTCGAGACCTTTGCCATCACGGTGGGGCAGGCGCTCGCCCTGGGTGCCCCACTTGCCGAGACGCTGGCCGCTCAAAGTCGCGAGATCCGTGCGGCTCATCGCGCTGCGGTCGAGCGCGAGATCGAGCGTGCGCCCGTCAAGCTGCTGATTCCCACCGGCACGCTCATCTTGCCGGCGTTGCTTCTGTCCATATTGGGCCCGCTGCTGGGAGCAGGCGGGATGATGTAGGGAGGAATACATGAACACGATGACTGACGCTGCTGGCAAGGTCCAGGGCTGGGCGTTTTGCCGGGCGGCACATGTTCGTCAACGCGCCAAGGAGCTACTGCAGGAGGAGAGTGCACAGGGTACCACCGAGTATGCCATCTTGGTCGGCGTGCTCGTGGTGATCGCGATTATCGCCATCGTCGCATTTAAGGGCAAGGTTAAAGAGCTATGGGATGCGATCAGCGAGGGCATCAACAGCCTGTAGAGGGCGAGCGCCCCATCGGGGTGCTGCTGGTGTTTGCTTGCCTGACCGTGGCGATAGCGGCGGTGCTTTGGGGGCTTAACGCCGCGCGGCAGCAGCGTCCTGGGGCCGCCTTCGATTCGGGCTCAGATTCGGCGGTGGCGTCTCAAAAAGATGAGATGCGAGATGCGGACGATTCGGATGTCGCTGTCACGGCGCAAACCTTTCTGCGGACGCTCGACAAGCGGTCTGGCACTGCGACGGATTTGCCTGAGGACAACGCGATTGCGGTCCGGCTTGCATGGTCCGAGGACCGACCGATGACCGAGGCAGCGGCGGATATGTTACGCGCCTACCGCGAGGTGCCAACGTCCCAGCTCGCCCTGAGCGGCTATCTCGATATTAAGGGCAACGTATGGGGCGCCATCGTGCGCGATGGGCGCGGCTGGGTCGATATGGTGACGGTTGCCGCGGATACTGGCGATGCTTCGTGTCGTCTGCGCGCCGTGCGCTTGGTCCCGCAAACAATAAGCTCAAAGGAGGGATCGTGAAATGCATGGCGTTCTGCGTGAAGAGGTTGCCCAAGCGACTGTGGAATACGCCATCGTCACGGTGGCGCTGTTATCGATCGTGCTGGCGATCGCGGGGCTTTGGCGTGCTGGCACCGATGGGCGCTTGGCGGCGCTGGTTGAGCGGGCGGCATCCCATGGCGTTGCCTCGACGTCGGTTATCGACGCCGCTGCGGGTGCTAAGGACATCGCGTTGTATTGATATCGCGCGTGAGGACCGGGCGCAGTCTACGGTCGAGGCCGCTTTTTTGCTGCCGACGTTTCTGACGCTCATCCTTCTCGCACTGCAACCGGTGTGCCTGCTTTATACGCGCGCGGTCATGGAGTCTGCCGCCGCCGAGACCGCGCGGCTCATGACCACGACGACGGCGGAGGACGACGATCTTAAGGAGTTCACCCGCCGCCGGCTTGCCGCAGTGCCCAACGTTTCGATCTTTCATGCCGGCGGGCCGTTGTCGTGGGATATCGAGCTTGGCCGGGCCGGTGCGGGTGGCGTCTCGGCCGTGTCCGTTTCCGGCAAGGTCAAGCCGTTGCCTGTGATCGGTGCGTTTGCGCGGGCTATGGGTGGTACCGCCGAGGGCGGCTACGTTGAGCTCAAGGTCGATGTCTCGTATCAATCGCGTCCCGAATGGCTGGAGGGAGATTATGATTCGTGGATTGCTGCATGGGATTAAGCGTTTCTGGTCTAGATGCGTTTTGACGCGCCGTCCGAGCTGCCATCGCAAGCGAGGCGGCTTTATGGGCCGTGCCGGTGTCGACCTGTTTATCGAAGACGGTGCCTACACCACGCTTTCTTCTGCCGTGGTCATCCTAGTGGTGCTCACGTTGTTGTTTTCGTCGACCGCGGCGATATGGAGCATGTCGCGTGCCGGGGATACCCAGGTGGCGGCCGATAGCGGCGCGCTGGCGGGTGCCAACGTAGTGTCGTCCTATCACACGGCTGCCACGGTGGTTGATGCGAGCATCTTGAGTCTGGGGCTGGCGGGGTTTGCCACAATCGGGACGGGCCTGGTCGCCATCCTCATCCCGGGTGCCGAACCAGTTGCCGGCAATATGGTCGACACCGGGATTGAGATCATTAAAACGCGCAACAAGTTTGCCAAAAGCGCATCGGAAGGCTTACAGAAAATCGAGACGGCTCTGCCGTATCTGATCGCCGCGCGTGCCACGCAGGCGGTGTCGGCGCAGGATACCGATAGCGTGACCTATACCGGTACGGCGCTTGCCGTACCCAGGACATCCGAGTCGGACTTCGCTGCGCTCAAAGGGTCAGAGATCTCGACCGATACCATTAAAGACACATCAGATGATTTAGAGCGTGCGGCCGAGGAGCTGCGGAAGGCTTCTGAGGACACGGCGAAGGCTAAAGAGCGCGCTTGGCTGGCGGATTGTGGCGGGTCGGACGAGAGTTCGATTGGCAAGTACTCGTGTATGTGGGAGCGTGCGAAAAGCCTAACGGATCTCTCTGGTGCTCAAAATCCACATTACGCTTCGAGCGTTACGTGGGAACCGCAAGTGGCGCTCGATCGCGCGAAGGCCTACTATCGCCAGCGCCTGGCAAATGAGAAACCGCTTGGCGAGGGTCCGGAAAAACAGGCAGATTCTGCTGCACGAAAGGTGTTCTTCGCTTATGCGAGCGAAGAAGTCGAGCGGGCATATATAACTGAAAAGGACGGCAGAGTTTCCGCCCACACCCCTTTCCTTCCGCGAAATCCAGATGAGGCGCGGGCGACTGAACTCTATACCGATGCGTGTTGGCCCACGAGTGAAGTAGATAAAGTTACCTATTTGCATTATGGGACTGACTGTCCAAATTACAAAAAAGGAAAGCCGGGTGGGCTGGCATCCGTCGCAGATTTTGACGGTCACGAAACGTGTAGCGAATGCCATTTCGGTGTGTCGTCTTTAGGGTACGTTGCGATTGCAACGACTTCTGTCGAAAGGGGCTTCGAGTACCACTTCGATAAGTTTAAAGAGGCCCTGGAAGACTACGTCGAATGCCGCAACAAGGAGTTCGAGCTCGAGCGTCAGACCGAGGACGAGGCCGACCGTGCAGGCAATGCGTTTGACCAGGCCATTAAAGCGCTTTCCGGCGAGCGCCCGCGTATCGCCCCGCCTGGACGCAACGGCGTGGTCGCATTTGCAGTTTCGGGTGATATTACCAGCCCCGATCAACTTAACTCCTCGTTTAACACGGCAGTCAGGCTTGGCGATCGCGGTGCTATCTCTGCCGCGGTGCTGGCGCCCGATGAGGCGACGGCGCAAAACAACGTGCTTTCGCGATTTTTCTCGACATTGAAGGAACGCTCGGGCGGCGTTGCCGGCGTGCTCGACGGCGTCATGGATGTTTGGGGACGGCTACTCGTGGGATACGGTGATATCCAAGGCTCAGCCGACGAACTTATGGACGAGATGATTAAAGGCCTAGGAGGGGGCAGCGGCGCGTTGGGCTCCATCGCATCGTGGCTCGGCGATACCGTTTCGGCGTCCGTGGCGGCGCTGGGTTTGGAACCGTGCGACTTGCGCCTGCGAAAGCCGGTGCTGACCGATTCCGCCAATATCATTAAGAGTCCGGGGTCTGACATTGCGGGTCTCTCTCAAGCGCAAGACAAACTGCGAAGTATTCCGTTGGGCGTGACCGATCCCAAGGCGCTTTGCGAGGCGTTGGAATATCAAGTCGAACGCACCATTAGCGGTACGGTGTTCACACTTGCGGAGATTCCTCTGCCCGGCGGCGGCTCCATCCCGCTCACCGTCGATGTCGCCACGCTGGTTGGCGCTCTGGGCGGTGGGTCGTAATGAGTATCCGCATGCGTCTGCGCGAGGAGCGCGCCCAAGCGACGGTGGAGATGGCAGTGGTTACGCCCGTTTTGCTGGTGCTGGCACTCATCGTGTACAACGTCATGATCTTTGCCAGCGCTGTCGCGCGCTTCGACCGCGTGGTGCCCGACATCGTGCTGGCGCACGCTGTGGCGCCGGGCGGGGAGGGTGACGAGAGCTCTGCCGATGCCTCGGCGACGGTTCAGACTCAAATTCTGAATGCCATGGAAGGCTATGACTTGCAGATCGAAGTGTCGAGCGAGCAAGGCGCGGAGGCATCGGATGGTGGCCTGCTCTCCCTATCCGGTACGTTTAGGACCTACACCTGCACCATGCACTATGAGCCGTGGCCGACTTCTCTCAGCATCGCTGGCGTTCCGCTGGGGGCGCCGACAACGTTGTCGCACGAGCGTGCGGTGACGGTCGATCCATGGCGTCCGGGGGTGGTCATGTGACCGCGGTCTCGTCCTACATCGCCTACGCGCGGGCACTCAACAGGCTGGGTTGGACGCCGGCCGAGTTTGCGGTGGCGGAGTCGTTTGTCGTGCGCCTGCGCGGCATGCTGGGACGGCGTCCGGTTGCCGCCAACGGCCTGCCGCTCGTCATGGCGTTTCCACGCTGTTCTTCGGTCCATACGTGTTTTATGGTCTATCCCATCGACATCGCCTTCATCGATCGCGACGGCAATATCCTCGCGCGCTACGAAAACGTTCGTCCTTGGCGCATGTGCTCCTGCCCCGGCGCCTGGGCCGTACTAGAGCGTCCTTCAATCATTGTTTCGACCCCTGCTCTCCAACGCGTACCGGCTTAAGAATTGGCGACAGCGGACTTTCGTCATACGAAATTGGGTAAGATGGAGGAGAAGATGCATGGATGTTGAGATCCATCCGAACGCCAAAAAACACTTGACGGAAAAGCAGGTGCTTGGTGCCTGGTTCGCGGTTACTGAGTGCATTCGCCGCGAGTCGGAGGACGAGCCGCCGAGATGGCTTGCCATTGGATGGCTTCCAGATGGTCGAAGTGTGGAACTTGTTGCGGTCGAACTAATTCGTGGATGGCTCATTATTCATGCCCTGTCTCCGGTTCAGAAGAAATTCTGGCAAGAGATCGAGCGAGCTCGGCAGAGGGATTGATGATGGGCAAGACGTATACGGCCGCTAATGGTCAGGTTGTAACGGATGAAATGATTGACGCGTGGTGCGAGTCGTACGAGCGCGGAGAGTTTCCGGATGGCGAACACACCGTTGGTGGGATCGTGCGTGGACGGCCCCCGCTCTCAGGTGAGGGGACGGCAACGCTGTCGGTCAAGATTCCTCTGGGAATGAAGGAGGCCATTCGTCGACGGGCGGCTGCCGAGGGGATGACGCCAAGTGAGTTTGCCCGTGCGGCTCTGAGTGAAAAACTTCTTGCTGCCGGCTGATGCCTCTGACGTGCCGATTTATAGAACCGAGGCTGTGCTCAAAAACTTTTTTAAAATTCTCGGTTGACCGGAACGCGTCCTTGGTTATACTAATCAAGCCTTGAAACAAGGCACACCTCAAATGGCTGGGTAGCTCAGTTGGTAGAGCAGAGGACTGAAAATCCTCGTGTCAGGGGTTCGATTCCCTTCCCCGCCACCTTGAATTGACTAGGACCTCTGCAAAGGGGTCCTTTTCTTTTATGTGGACCCGCGGAAAATGCATCCCAGTCTTTTGCGAAAAACGGGATGCGCTTTCCGGCCGCCTACTTCCGGCGCATATGTACATCTCGGCGCGCCATCTCGGGCCCGCCCGCTCAGACATTCCTCCCGCTTTTGCGCCACTTTGCAGACCGTTCGGTCGTCTGTCCGCACGCGCGGGTATACTCAAAACGATACTTTTCCTATGCAATACGATGCAGGCTCGGCCTGCACGATCCGAAGGGGGCAGTGATGGAGAGGATACTCGGCGTTAATCTCTCTGGCTGGTTTATTCCCGAGCCTTGGGTGACCCCGTCGCTATACGCGGCGACCGGTGCATCCAACGCGGCCGAGCTGCAGGAGGCCATGGGCACCGCCGCCTATAACGAGCGCATGCGCCGTCATTACGAGACGTTTGTGAGCGAGGACGATTTTCGCCGCATGGCGCAGATTGGCCTCAATGCCGTGCGTCTGCCGGTACCCTGGTATGCCTTTGGCTCGCAGGAGTCCGATGCGTCCTACATCTCGGTTGTCGACTACATCGACCGTGCAATTGAGTGGGCTCCCAAGTACGACATCCGCGTGCTGCTTGATCTAGCAACTGTGCCCGGTGGCCAGGGCGATTCCAACGATTCGCCCACCACGCCGGAGGCTGTCGCCGAGTGGCATTCGTCCACCAACGGTCGTCATGTCGCACTCGACGTGCTCGAGCGCTTGGCCGATCGCTACGGCGAGGCCGAGAGCCTGCTGGGCATTGAGCTGCTGGATACGCCGCAGATGAGTGTCCGCAAGAGCCTCTTCACCATGACGGATGGCATTCCGGCGCACTACCTGCGCAACTTCTATCGCGATGCCTATGAGCTCGTCCGTTCGTATATGCCCGAGGATAAGATCGTCGTCTTTTCGTCTTCGGGGCATCCCAGCGAGTGGAAGCATTTTATGCGCGGCGCCAAGTACAAGAACGTCTACATGGACCTTCACCTGTACCATTACCGCGACGAGTATGCGCTCGACATCACGAGCCCCCGCGGGCTGACGACGGCGATTTCGCGCAACAAGCGCGAGCTTAAAGAAGCGATTTCGACTGGGTTCCCCGTGCTGGTGGGCGAATGGTCGGGCGCGGCGATCTTTGCCAACTCGTCGGTTACGCCCGAGGGCCGCAATGCCTACGAGCGCGTGTTTATCGCCAACCAGCTGGCTTCGTTTGCGCCGGCTGCCGGCTGGTTCTTCCAAACGTGGAAGACCGAGAAGCGCATTGCAGCATGGGACGCCCGCGCGGCGCTCGGTACGCTCGAGCGCGGCATGATTGAATAGGTTGATATGACGCAAAACAGCGCCCATACGGGCAAACTCTATGTGGTCGGCACGCCTATCGGCAACCTGGGCGACCTGTCTCCGCGCGTTGGCGAGGCGTTTGCCGCCGCCGATGCCATCTGCTGCGAAGACACGCGTGTGACGTCAAAGCTGCTGATGCACCTGGGCATTTCCAAGCCACTTGTCCGTTGCGACGAGAATGTGATCGCCAGCCGCGCCGCCGGCCTGGTCGACCGTCTGCTGGCGGGGGAGACCCTCGCCTTTGCCTCGGATGCCGGCATGCCGAGCGTGTCCGATCCCGGCCAGGCGCTGGTCGAGGCGGCGCGTGAGGCCGATGTGCCCGTCGAAGTTATTCCCGGGCCCTCTGCTTGCGTCACGGCGCTCGTTTCGTCCGGCATTCCCTGCGAGCATTTTTTCTTCGAGGGCTTTTTGGGCCGAAAGCACGGCGACCGCGTGCGCCGTTTGCAGCGCCTTGCCGTGGTGCCCGGCGCGCTCATCTTCTACGAGTCTCCACATCGCATCGTGGCGACACTCGAAGCCGTGGCGGAGGTCTTTCCCCAGCGTGAGGTTGCCGTCTGCCGCGAGCTCACCAAGTTGCACGAGGAGGTCCTGCGCGGGCCCGCTGCCCAGCTTGCCGAGGAGCTACGTGCCCGCGGCGAGGTGAAAGGCGAGATTGCGCTGGTCATCGCGCCGCCGAGCGAGGACGAAGAGGCCGGTATCGTGCCGGTTGGCGCCGCGGCAGCGGATCCCGATGAGGCCCTGCGCGCGGATATCCGCGCCGCGCTCGAGGAGGGGGCGCCCGCCTCTGCGGTGGCCAAGCGCCTGTCTCAGAAGTATTCGCGCCGCAAGCGCGATGTCTATGCCATGGTGCTCGATATGCAATAGATGGAGGATATCCAGCCCTTGCGCTAGAATCATCCTCTGTATGCAACGTTTTTCTGGAGGACAAACCCCATGGATCAAAGCAAGCCTTCGTTCTTTATCACGACGCCCATCTACTACGTCAACGCCGATCCGCACCTGGGCACGGCTTATTCCACCATCATCGCCGACGTTCAGGCTCGCTATCGCCGTTCCGTCGGCTATAACGTCAAGTTCCTGACCGGCATGGACGAGCACGGCGAGAAGGTCGCCGAGGCCGCAGCCAAGCACAACATGACGCCGCAGGAGTGGACCGATAGCCAGGCTCCGCACTTCAAGGAGCTTTGGAGCAAGCTCGAGATTTCCAATGATGACTTCATCCGCACCACCGAGCCGCGCCAGCATCATGCCGTGCAGTACCTGTGGGAGCGCATGAAGGAGTCCGGCTACCTGTATAAGGGCAGCTACGACGGCTGGTATTGCGTGCCTGACGAGACCTACTTTACCGATACGCAGGTCCAGAAGGGCGACGAAGAGTACGGCAGCGTCGGCCAGCACCTGTGCCCCGACTGCCACCGTCCGCTTGAGCGCGTGCAGGAGGAGTCCTACTTCTTTAAGCTTTCCGCCTTCCAGGACAAGCTGCTCAAGCTCTATGACGAGCACCCCGACTTTGTCGAGCCTGCGTTCCGCATGAACGAGGTTCGCAGCTTTGTCGAGGGCGGCCTTAACGACCTTTCCGTGAGCCGTACGAGCTTTGACTGGGGCATTCAGGTCCCGTTTGACGAGGGTCACGTGACCTACGTGTGGTTCGATGCGCTGCTCAACTATATGACGGCCGTCGGCTACGGTGTCGACACCGACGAGGCGCGTGCCGAGCTGGCCTATCGCTGGCCCGCGCAGTTCCACATCGTGGGCAAGGACATCATCCGCTTCCACTGCGTCATTTGGCCCGCCATGCTCATGGCCATCGGCGAGGCCCTGCCCGAGCACGTCTTTGCCCACGGCTTCCTGACCGTGCGCAATGCCGAGACCGGCAAGGCCGAGAAGATGTCCAAGAGCCGCGGCAACGCCATCGCTCCGCAGGACGTTATCGACATGTTGGGCGTCGAGGGCTATCGCTACTACTTCATGACCGACGTCGTCCCCGGCACCGACGGTGCCATCAGCTTCGATCGCATGGAGCAGGTCTACAACGCCGACCTGGCCAACAGCTGGGGCAACCTTATCTCGCGTTCGCTCAACATGAGCGGCAAGTACTTTGATGGTTGCGCGCCCGCCAAGCCCGCATCGTTCGATGCGTTCGACAACCCGCTGGCAAAGATCGCCGATGGTCTGGTCGAGCGCTACATGGCCAAGATGGACGTGCTCGATTACGGCGGAGCCAAGGACGAGGTCATGGAGCTCATCCATGCCGCCAACCACTACATCGAGGACTCCGAGCCTTGGGCACTTGCCAAGGACGAGGCCAAGGCTGACGAGCTGGCGTTTGTGATCTACAACCTGCTCGAGGCCATCCGCATTGCCGCCCACCTGCTGATGCCGCTCATGCCTCAGACCTCTGCCGAGGCCCTGCGCCGCCTGTCCTGCGAGGACGAGGCCGCGACCGACGACCTCAAGGGCATTTGCGCTTGGGGCCTGCTTGCCGGCGGTCAGCCTGTCGAGAAGGGCGAGCCGCTGTTCCCGCGTCTGGGCTAAGACGCAGCGCGCCATATCGGCAATTTGCTGTTTAGCTGTAAGGGCATGGCCGCCACGGTCCATGCCCTTTTGTTTCAAGACGCCGCCATCATGCTAAGGAGGCAACCATGACAACTTCGCCTTTGGCAAACCCCACGGCCACCAGGGAGCTGCTGGAGGAGTTTGGCCTTGCGACCAAGCATCGCCTGGGCCAGAACTTCCTGATCGACAACCATGTAATTGAGCGCATTTGCGAGCTTGCCGAGCTTGCAGGCGATGAGCGCGTGCTCGAGGTTGGTCCGGGCGTTGGTACGCTCACGCTTGCGCTGTTGCAGGAGGCGGCGTGCGTCACGTCGATCGAGGCCGATCCCGAGCTCGAGCCGGTGCTCGATGCTCACGCCGCCGACTACGCCAACTTCCGCTTTATCATGGGCGACGCGCTTAAGGTGACGCCGGAGCAGATTGAGCAGGCCGCCGGCGGTGAGCCGACGGTATTTGTCGCGAACTTGCCCTATAACGTGGCGGCGACGATCATCTTGCAGTTCTTCCAGACGATGCCCGCGCTCAAGCGTGCCGTGGTCATGGTGCAAAAGGAGGTTGCCGATCGCATTGCCGCAGTGCCGGGCAACAAGACCTATGGCGGCTATACGGCAAAGCTCGGCCTGTATGCGCAGGTGACGGGTCGCTTTGAGGTGCCGCCGCGTTGCTTTATGCCGGCGCCGCACGTGGACTCGGCCGTCGTGCGTATCGACCGTGTTGACGGCGTGGTGCCCGAAGGACTCGACCGCGAGTTTGTGGCCCGCGTGATTGATGCTGCATTTGCCCAGCGTCGCAAGACCATCCGCAATTCCATGAGCGCCAACGGTTTTGCCAAGGACGTGCTCGATGCCGCTTTTGAGGTTTGCGGTATCGCACCCACCACGCGCGCCGAGACGCTCGATGTTGCCGACTTTGTCCGTCTGGCCCGGGAGCTAATCCATGACGCCTAATGCCGAACGCGTGACGTTTACCAAGAAAAAGACGACGGTTGCTTGTCCCGTGCCCTTGGCGCCGCTTGCCGACACGCATGCACATCTGCTTTCGTTTTGGGGCAAGGATGTGCCCGAGACGCTCGTGCGCGCCAAAGCCGCGGGCGTCGACCTGTTGGTGACGATGTTCGACCCCATCGCTGATAAACGCAGCGTGACGGACTATAGCGACTGGCTGACGCGCGAAATTCTGCCGATGCAGGATATCCCGCAGATCAAGTATCTTGCCGGCGTGCATCCGTATGGCGCACCGGACTATACCGACGACGTTCACGCACAGGTCGTTGCCGCGCTCGATGATCCCTTATGCGCCGGTATTGGCGAAATCGGCCTGGACTACCACATGGACTATGACGACGATATCGCGCCGGCACCCCATAACGTGCAGATTGACTGCATGGCGCGTCAGCTCGAGCTTGCCGTGTGCCGTAACGTGCCGGTGGAGCTGCATCTGCGCCACGAGGACACGGACCATGAGCGCACCTCGCACGTGGACGCCTACAACGTGCTTCGTGAGGTGGGCGTGCCCCAGGCCGGTTGTGTGCTGCACTGCTTTGGCGAGGACCGCGCCACGATGGAGCGCTTTGCGGAGCTGGGCTGCTATATCGCCTATGGTGGTGCGGCTACCTTTAAGCGCAACGACGACGTGCGCGAGGCATTCGCGGCAACCCCACTCGATCGAATTTTGTTCGAGACGGATTGCCCGTATATGGCTCCGGAGCCCATCCGCGGTCTTGAATGCGAGCCCGCAATGATCTCCATTACGGCAAACGCGCTGGTCAACGACCGTGTCGATCGTACCGGCGAGGATGCTGAGGCAATCGCGCGAGCAGCTTGGGAAAATGCCTGCAAACTTTTTCAAAAATAGTTCTTGCGTTCGCGATGGCGCTCCGTTATTCTAATTCCTGCACGCGGGCGTGGCGGAATTGGCAGACGCGTACGGTTCAGGTCCGTATGGGGGCAACCCCATGAAGGTTCAAGTCCTTTCGCCCGCACCATTGAATGAAAGAGCTCCCAGCAATGGGAGCTTTTTTGTTATGGGCCGTTTTTGGCAGATTTGACATATCGATTTCGCGCGGTAGATGCCCCTGTGGTCAAAAAGTGGCAAATATGAGTACTGACATGAAAATAGAGACATTTCATGAAGCCATTTTTGCTCATTTTACGCAACAGATGTACGCTAATTTGGCTCAACCTTGAGACAAAATGAAGTAATTTCGATAGACCTCGGGTTCAACGAGGCGATTTTGACCCAAATACGCTGTTACTAAACTGGTAACAGTACTCATATTTGGCCTTTTTTGACCACGGGTCCTCTTGTTGGTGTCACATAGCTGCTTCGTGCGGGTATCCTAATGCCAACGTGTGCCTATCAGAGGAGAGACCATGCTGTTGTCCGGTATCATCGCCGCCCTTACCAGCCTTTTGATTCCCATCATCATTCTGTTGCTGCTGCTTCCCAACGCCTGCTATGTCGTTGAACAACAGCATGCCGTGATCATCGAACGTCTGGGCAAGTTTAACCGCATCGTCAACGCGGGCTTCCACATGAAGGTGCCCGTGATCGACCGCAAGGCCGCTACGGTGAGTCTGCGCACCATGAAAAACGGTTTTGGCATCGACGTTAAGACCCAGGACAACGTGACCATCGGCCTTGAGGTCTCTGCTCAGTACCACGTGAGCTATGACATGGGCGCCGGCCCGGCAGATTCGGGCATCTACAAGAGCTACTATATGCTGCAGGAGCCCGTCGACCAGATGCGTGACTTCATCACCGACGCTCTGCGCTCTTCGATTCCCGTCTACACACTCGATGAGGTCTTTGCCAAGAAGGATGACATCGCCAAGGACGTTAATGCCACCGTGTCCGAGCAGATGGCTGCCTACGGCTTCACCCTCGTGTCGACACTCATCACCAAAATCGCGCTGCCGACCGCGGTCGAGAACTCCATGAACGACATCAATGCCGCCCAGCGAAAGCGCGCTGCCGCGCAGGAGCTCGCCGAGGCCGACCGCATCAAGCGCGTCACCGAGGCGACCGCCGAGGCTGAGGCGATGGAAAAGGCGGGCGAGGGCATCGCCAACCAGCGCAAGGCCATCGCGCTGGGCATCAAGGATTCGCTCGAGATCATCCAGGAGACGGGAGTCGGTAACGACGAGGCCAACCAGCTGTTCATGTTTACGCAGTGGTCCGAGATGATGACGGAGTTCGCTCGTACGGGTAAAACCTCGACGGTCGTGCTGCCGAGCGATTTCTCGCAGTCGGCCTCGATGTTCGAGCAGATGCTGACAGCCAGCAAAGTTCAAAACGATTCGAAGGAGTAGACGCGCGTGAAATACACCGTCGTTTGCGTCGGTAAGCTCAAGGAGCGCTTTTGGAAGGACGCGTGCGCTGAGTACACCAAGCGCCTAGGTGCCTATGCCAAGGTTGATATCCGCGAGGTGGCCGATATCGACCCGGCTAAGGCGGGCGGCGTGGATGCCGCACGCGACAAGGAGGGGGCGGCAATTCTTGCTGCATTGCCGTCTCGGGCGCATGTGATCCTGCTAGCTATCGAGGGCAAGGAGCGTTCGAGTGAGGAGCTCTCGGCGCGGCTCGACGATCTTATGCTGCGAGGCAGCAGCGACATTGCCTTTGTAATCGGCGGTTCGGACGGCGTGAGTGATGAGGTGCGCGCCCGCGCCGACGAGATGCTCAGCTTTGGACGCATTACCTTGCCGCATAACCTGGCGCGTGTGGTGCTGTTAGAGCAGATTTACCGTGCCTGCAAGATCAGTCGGGGCGAGCCGTATCACAAATAGGTCGGCAATACGAAACAATGGCGTGGGACAATACCTTTCGTTTTGAGGAATGTGTCTGAAAGGACTATGCGATATGAAGATTGGATTTGTCGGTTTTGGCAATATGGCGAGCGCTATGGCCGATGGCTGGATCGCTGCCGGTGTAGCTGCGAGCGACATGTGCGCCTGCGCGGGTCGCTACGACGCACTGGTTGAGCGCTGCGAGGCGCGTGGGATGGCCGCTTGCCACGATGCCGCCGAGGTTGTCGCCGCATCCGATATCGTGGTCGCTGCGGTCAAACCGTACATGATCGAGAAGGTATTCGCCCCGCTCAAGGACATTCTTGCCGACAAGGTCGTTCTGTCGGTTGCCTGGACTTGGGACAGTGCCAAGTGGGAGCAGGTCCTGCCGGGCGTCGCGCACATCTCGACGGTGCCCAACACACCGGTTTCGGTGGGCGAGGGCGTCATCGCCTGCGAGAAGGCTTCCACGCTTAGTGATGAGCAGAGCGCAGTGGTGCTTGATCTGCTTGGCAAGCTCGGTGCGGTGGTCGAGCTCGATACGAGCCTGCTGTTCGTGGGCGGCACGGTGGGTGGTTGCGCTCCGGCATTTGTCGCCATGGCAATCGAGGCCCTGGGCGATGCAGCGGTCAAGCACGGTATCCCGCGTGCCGATGCCTATCGCATTGTGAGCCAGATGGTGCTGGGTACGGCAAAGCTGCAGCTTGCAACTGGCCAGCATCCTGCGGCGATGAAGGATGCCGTATGCTCGCCCGGTGGTGCCACCATCAAGGGCGTCGTTGCGCTCGAGGACGCCGGCATGCGCAGCGCCCTGGTCAAGGCAATCGACGCAACTCTCCAGTAAAACCTGCCATTTAGGGACAGGTTTATTTTGGTAGGTTTT
>CABTZA010000016.1 GCA_902489225.1 uncultured Collinsella sp. | reverse complement strand
TTCTGCGAGAAAAAGGGGAACTGCCTCGGATGCACCGGCGGATGCGGCATCGGACCACCCTGGGGCCCACCCTGCGGACCGCCCTGACCGCCCATCATCTTATCGATGGCGTCCTGAACCTCGCCCTCGAACTTTTTCATACCCTCATGCAAACGACGCTGGCCATCCTCAGAGCGCAGCTCCTCCATCTGCTCGGGCGAAATACCCAGTAGCTCGCCCAGCACGCCCATCATCTCGTTTCGCACGCGCTCGCTCGTATCCTCGTCAGCAAAACGGCGCACCTCGGCGCGCGCCAGCGAATCGACCGTCATACGCTCCTTGCCGTTAAGCCCCAGGTCGGACCACGCGAGCATATACGGCCAGGCACGCTCGGCAAACGAACGGGCCGAGACGATCGGCGCCATCGGCAACATGCGGCGGGCAGCCTCACCCTGTCGAACGAGCATCAGCAGCAGCGAGCAAGCCTCAGGCTTGCCAGCGGCCATCGGGATGTCGTCGAAAGATCGATTGCGGTCCACGTGCGCCTCGAGCGCGCCATCGACCTCACCCGGCTCAAGCCCGCCGAGCAGCTGTGCCGCGCGGTCGAGCATATCGACCGGACCGTCGAGCGTCGAGAGCGCTTGCGCCAGCACGCGCTCCATACAATCTTCCACCGCGTTGAGCGTCACGAGCTCTTGGGGCACCACGGCAGACGTGCGGTTGCGCACACGCGCCACAAACTCAAGCGTCGACAGGTACACATCGCCAAAGGGCGCGTAATCGCCCTGGTAGCCGCCGCAAAGCGCCGGCGCCGCCAGCGCGTACTCGGTTTTGGACAGCGGGCTCAGCGCCATCGCACCCAGCTCGAGCGCCGTGTCCTCCAGCATGAGGCCCAACGTGCGCGAGCGCAGACGCTCGGCATCGCCCGCCGACACGTCGCGATCGAGCACACGCGCCGCATCCGGTGCATCGCGCTCGACGGTGCGAATGTGCAGACGCTCGGCGATGGCGCGGACGGCGGCACAGCGGGCAGCCTCGGCCTCTTCCTGCGCCGGCGTAAAGATACGGTTGCGCCCCAGCACCAGGCCAATCACATTGCGCGGGCCCAGAGCGTCGACGGCCAGCGCCGCCAGCAGGGACGACGGCAAGTCACCCTCGAGTGTCACCACAGCACGCGACGCACCGTGGGCTCGGGCGTTGTCGCGCACGGCGAGCACCAGCGCCTGCCACAGCCACTCCTCGGAACGGAACTCGGGCAGTTCGTGATCCTCCAGGGCATCGAGCATCACGCCGCGCTGAATCTCCTGAACCAGCAGGCTCTCCTCAAAGCACGGCGCCTGGGCCACCACGCGACCGCAGTCGTCGAGCACAAACGAACCGCCGGTATACACCGACTCGTCATAGGCACCGACCGGCGCCATGCAGGCAAACCACACGCTGCGCTTGGATGCGATCTTGCGGTAGGCGCCGCTGCGAACGGCAGCAATGGCGGCAGTCTCGCGGTCGGTCATGTCAAACGCGTTGAATTGGAAATACGCAATGAGGTCAACACCGGTCGGCAACATCTCGAGTTCGCGGTCCAAGTCAAAAATCACGGCGATGCGCACGCCGTCCACGTCGAACACCGGCGGCGCCCAACGTGTGTCGTTGTTCTCGCCACGCTGCAGGGCAATGCTCGAACGCGCCGGCACCACATGACCGTCCTTGAGCATCATGTAGTCGAGCAGCGGCTGGCCCTCAAACGAAACCGCCGCGGGCACGATGCAGATCATGTCAAGCTCCTGGATACGCTCGGCGACACCAGTCAAACCGGCAAGCACGTCGTGCTCAAAGTCGGCAGCGCCCACCAGGCCACCGGGCATGGCGCCCATAAAGAGCGGAGCCGGAACGCACAGCACGCGCGCCCCGCGCTCGTGGGCCAGACGAGCCTGGTCCTCGATGCGGCCGCAAATGCCCTCAATATCACCCAGGCGCATATCGATCTGTGCAAGCGCGAGCTTCATGGCCCAGCCCTTTCCGTCGTAAACCATCGAAATCGTAGTAAAAGCGCCGGCCGCATAATGCAGCCGGCGCTTGCATGTGCATATGCTAGTTATGATACCCCGAGCGGGGGCGCGCTCCTAGAATGTCGCGGACCACAGCCCGTGCAGGTTGCAGTAGGCATAGACGGTACCGGTCTTGGAGCCGCCCGCGAAAAACGTCGCGGGTTTCATGCCGGGCTCAAGGTAATGAACCTCTAAGCGGCCCTCGGCCTCAAGCGCAATCCACTCAATGTAGTGTTCGGGCAGGCTGGGGTGCTCGACCGAGCCAACGCGTGCACGAATCACGTGACCGTCGCGCTCGGTCTCGACAACAGGCACGTGCTTCTCGTGCGCCGCGTCCTCAGTGTTTGCGGTCAGTTCCGTGCAACCGGCAGGGGTCGCAACGTCGTCGCCAAGGGCAGCGATGAGCTTACCGTCGGGGTCCTTAAAGAATTTCGCCATGATGTTCTCCTTTGCTGATGTGCCAATGTTCTTGATGGTTCTTATGCCCAAAGGCAGACAAACCATCCACGGCATTGCAAATGAACACATAACGGACCAGGCAAGCGGTCGGGCCAAAATGCGTCGACCGTCCTGCCCACTCCAGCAGTCCCACCCCGCGCGCGGCTAGCGCCCGTCGCCGCCGAGCAGCGCCAGAACATCCTCGCGCGTGAACAGTGCCGACGAGATGCCGTCGCCGCCGAGCACGCTGTTGACCAGGTCGCGCTTGGACTCCTGCATCTGCATAATGCGCTCCTCGATCGTGTCCTTGGCGATGAGCTTGTACACGGTCACGGTATGTTGCTGGCCAATACGATGCGCGCGGTCAGTCGCTTGGTCCTGCGCCGCCACGTTCCACCACGGGTCGTAGTGGATTACCACGTCGGCCGCCGTCAGGTTAAGGCCCACGCCGCCCGCCTTGAGCGAGATCAAAAAGACCGGCACCTCGCCCGCCTGGAACTGTGCGACCATCTTGGCGCGGCTCTCTTTAGACGATGCGCCCGTGAGCTTAAGGAAGGCGATATCCTCCTTGGCCAGGCGCTTACCGATAATATCGAGCATACCCGTAAACTGGCTGAACAACAGGATGCGATGTCCGCCGTCGAGTGCGCCGTGCACGAGCTCCATGCACGTATCGAGCTTGGCGCTCCCCGCCTTGTAATCCTCGTAGTGCAGACGCGGGTCGCAGCAGATCTGGCGCAGCTTGGTGAGCTCGGCAAGTACCTTGAGCTTGTCCTTCTTAAACTCCCCGGCCTCGCGGTGCTGCACCTGCTGGGCGATGCGGTCCTGGTTGGCCAGGTAGAGCTTGCGCTGCTCGCCGGTGAGCTGCGCCATGACCGTGTCCTCGATCTTTTCGGGCAGATCGGCCACCACGTCCTCCTTGACACGGCGCAGTACAAACGGCGACACGAGTGCCTGCAGACGAGCGGCGCTGTCGCCCTCGGCGTGCTCGACCGGGCTTTCGAAGCGCTTGGCAAACGACTCGCGCGTGCCAAGCAGGCCCGGCATCAAAAAGTCGAAGATGCTCCAGAGCTCGGACAAGCGGTTTTCGATGGGCGTGCCCGTCAAGGCAAAGCGCACGCCGGCAGGCAGGCGCTTGGCGGCGCGCGCTACCTGCGTGAGCGGGTTTTTAATGTACTGGGCCTCGTCGAGCACCACGCGGGCAAAATCCTGCTCGACGTACTCGTCGATATCGCGCCGCATAAGGTCATACGACGTCACGACCACGTTATGCTCGGCAACGCCGGCAATCTGCACGCGACGCTGCGCCTTGGCGCCCACGATGGCGCACACATCGAGCGACGGGGCAAAGCGCTCCAGCTCGGCGGTCCAGTTGTACACAAGCGACGCAGGGCACACCACAAGCGTGGGCTTGGCGTCCCCCGCTTCCACGCGCGCCAGGATATGTGCGATCATCTGCAGCGTTTTGCCCAGGCCCATGTCGTCGGCCAAGATGCCGCCAAGGGCCAGGTGTTCGAGCGAGCCGAGCCACTGGTATCCGTCGACCTGATAGCCGCGCAGTGTGGCCTTGAGCGAGACCGGCACCGTAAAGTCCATCTTGTCGAGCGTATCCAAGCGCTCGACGGTGCGGCGGAACGCGGCGTCACGATCGGCCTCGAGCGCGGGCGTGCGCGCGAGCATGCTATCGACGAATAGGGTACTCGACGCGGGAAGCGACACGCCGTCGAGCAGGTCGACGGCATCGACACCCAGGTCCTCGGCGAGGCCAAACGCGGCTCGGGCGCCCTCGTCCAGGCGAATGATGTCGCCGGACGTGAGACGCGCAAACGTCTGGTGACGCTTGTACGAATCGAGATAGACGGCAAGGTCCGCGGCCGAAAGCCCGCTCGCACCCAGCTCGACATCGAGCAGATTGCTCTTGACGGTCGCACGCACCGAAAGCTTGGGCGCAGGGCGGACCGAGATCTGGCGCAGACGGTCGCTGAGCATGACCTCACCCAGCTCGGACAGGGCGGACAGGCCCTCGGTCAGCAAGCAGAACAGGCTCTCGTCGTCGCGCTCCTCAAACGCCAGGCCGCCCTCGTAAAAGTCGAAATACAGGGCCGCCGTGTCCATAACGCGAAACTCTGCTATCTCGTCGCGCGGCGGCACGCCCGGGCGCTGTTCTTCGAAGGGGCTTCCCGGAGCACCCAGGCTAAAGAGATCTGCCGACCAATCACCGTAGGCAACCGTAATCTTGCAGGTCACGAGCCCGTCGTCGACACCGATTGCCATGGCAAAGCTCGGCTCGGGCGCCACGGTGTCGAGCACGGCGGGAGCGGTGAGGTCAGTGTATTCGCGCAGCACGGGCAGTGCCATGCGGCAGAATTCGCCCACCTGTTCGGCGGCGATATGGACCGGCGTGCGACAAGGCAGCAGACGCGACAGAAACGGTGCGGCATGCTGAGCAAACGCTGCATCGGCGCGGCGCGCGCGGTGCGTGTCGACCAGATAGGCCGCGTCGCCTGCGACAAAGCAGTACGTATCGGCCGGCAGGCGCAGGTCGTAGCTGCCACCGGCCGCCGGCGCGATCTTGGCGGCAAGGAGTGGCGGTTGTTTTGCCGAGGCCTCGTCCTCCCCCACCGGCAACAACTCAACCGCCACCTCGTAGGAACGATGCGTCGTCGTTCCCCGCGACCAGGCGGGCTCAAAGGAAATGGTCCGGCCACGCAGCAGGTCCAGCATGTATACGATGTCATGCTCGGACAGCGGCAGCTGGCGCTCGGCGACAAAGCCGCTGCGTGCAAAATCGTACGACGCCGAACGCGAACTTGTGATGTCGCTCAGATACACAACCGTTGCCACAACAAGGTCGAGTAGACGCACCGAAACCTCGTCGAAGGCCTCAGGTGTATGGAGGAATGTGAGCTTTTTGCCGTACGAGAACGTGCCGCCGCGCACGTAGGCGGCGGCCATGCCGTCGATGTCCTTGACCACGTAGGACACCGAGCCGCAGCGGATGCGAAGCTCGAGCGCCCAGCTAAAGCGGTCGGCAAACAGCGGATTGTAGTACGGTACCAGCGAGGGCTCCAACACCGCCTTGGGGGCATCGGGGTCGACAGTGCCGGCGAGCTTGCGGCGCATGCCCGCCAACTCATCCATGCGCGCGTCCGAAAGATCGGAGAGCGCCTTCATGAGGCTCGGGCTCGTGGGGACGGGCGCCGGGAAGGGAAAGTTAGGGTTGACCGCCGGTGCGGCAGACGCAGGACGCGCGGCTTGCTTAGGCGCCGCCGTAAACGTGCGGACCGGCGTGCGCAGGCCCTCGACGGGCTCGGCACCGCTGGCATCCAAATACGCCAGAGCCGTGGCAATAGCGTGCTTGCACATACCGGGGTATCGATAGGCGGCGGGGCAATCGCAGTCGTAGTCGATCACCTCGTGCTCGTCCATGTCGAGCGCCACGTGCGTCTTGTACAGGTCGCCACGCGAACCGCGCACCGAGCCCTCAACCGTCACGTTTTTGGAGAAGCGCGAGCCGCTGTCCTCGATCGACAGCACGGCGCCGTTGAGCATGAGCGAACGCCCCTTCATAAAGGTGCCGCTCAGCGCCGCCTCTTTCCGGAGCGCCTGCACAAACGTCCCCTGCGCCATCACTTCCTCCAATCTCACCCGGGGTAGCTTAGATAACCGTCACACGGCCTTGGTTGCCGACGATGGCCTTTGCCTCTGCCAGCAGCGGAATCGAGCGTGCGTTGACCTTGGCCGGCACCTCGGCACGCAGCACGCGCCCGTCGACTTGCTCAATAAAGATCTCCACGCGGTCGCCGCCCGGGTTGGTGGTGAGCACCGTGGCCAGGCGCGCCATATTGCCCTGGCTAAAGCGGCTGTTGGGCACCATGACCTCAAAGACCTTGGGCTTGTTTTTCTCCTCGCTAAGCTCCAGCGGCACAATCTCCTGCGCGATGATCTGGTCGCCGCGGTCCGAGCGCTCGAGCTTGCCCTTAATGCGCACAAACGCGTCGGACAGCTGCGCGCCGGTCTCGGGATCGACCTCGCCGTACAGATACCCCTCGGCCTCCTTGTAGGTCTTGGGGAACACCACGACCGTGGCCTCGCCTTCCATGTCTTCGAGCTGCACGATACCCATGGGGTCGCCGTTTTTGGTCACGCGCTTGGACACGCTCGAAACCATGCCGGCCCACCACAGCGCCTTGCCCTCGGGAATCTCCTGGTTGATGGTGCCGCCCGTGGGGTTTTGCACCTCGTATCCGGTGTCGATCTGCGAGAACGAGAAGTCGCGCGCCTTGGCTAGTGCATACTCAAACGGGCGCAGCGGGTGGTCCGAGACGTAGATGCCCAGAACCTCCTTCTCCTGGCTCAGCTTAAGGTGGCGGTCCCATTCCTGGCCATCCGGATCGGGCACGCTCACCTCAAAGCCCGAGCCCTCAACGTCGCCAAACATATCAAAGAACGACGTCTGACCGCTCGCGCGATCCTTCTGGCGCTTCACCGCGGCATCGATGATGTTCTCGGGGTTGTTCTTATCCACAAAGTGCATCATCTGGCGACGCGGATACCCCGTGGAGTCGAAGGCGCCTGCCTTGATGAGCGATTCGATCACGCGGCGGTTGGCCTGGCTCGAGTCCACGCGCTCGACAAAGTCGTGCAGCGTCTTAAACGGGCCGCCCGCCTCGCGCTCGGCGATAATCGCCTGCGCCACGCCGGTGCCCACGCCGCGGATGCCGGCCAGACCAAAGCGCACGCCCTCCTTGGTAGCCGTGAACTCGGTACCGGACTCGTTGACATCTGGCGACAGCACGGGGATGCCGTCGTGACGGCATGCCGAGACGTAGTGCACGATCTTGTCGGTCTTGCCCGTATAGGACGTCAGAACGGCCGCCATGTACTCGTGCGGATAGTGCGCCTTGAGCCATGCCGTCTGCATAACCAGAATGGCGTAGCCGGCGGAGTGCGACTTGTTAAAGGCGTAGGACGCGAACTCAAGAACGTCGTCCCAAATCTTCTGGGCGACCTCGCGCGTGTAGTTGTTCTTGATGGCGCCGTTCATCCAGTGGTCGTAGGTGGTCTCGTCCGAGCCATCCTCCCAGTGCAGCACCGTCGACGTGAGCAGCTTGATCTTTTTCTTAGCCACGGGCTTACGGATACGCGAGTCCGATTCGCCCTTGGAGAAGCCGCACATCTCGACGGAGATGAGCATAACCTGCTCCTGGTAGACCATGGTGCCGTAGGTTTCGCCCAGGATGTCGTCCAAGCGGTCGTCGTAGGAGACCGCCGGCTCCTTGCCGTTCATACGGTTGATGTAGGACGAGACCATGCCGGCGCCCAGCGGGCCCGGGCGGTACAGGGCGATCAATGCTACGACGTGCTTGTACTCGGTGGGCTTCATGTTCTTGATCGTGGCCGTCATGCCGGCGGACTCGACCTGGAAGACGCCGGCGGTGTGGCCGGAGCCCATGAGCTTAAAGATCTCGGGATCGTCAAAGGGAATCTCTTCCTCTTTGATGTCGATGCCGAAGTTCTTTTTGATGTTGGCCTTGGCCTTGGAGATAACCGTCAGCGTACGCAGGCCCAGGAAGTCCATCTTGAGCAGGCCCATGTCGGCGACGGTATGGCCCTCGTACTGGGTAATCTCGACGCCGCCCTTGGTGTCGAGCTTGGTCGGTACGTGCTCGTTGACGGGGTCACGGCAGATCAGAACGGCGCACGCGTGCACGCCCTCGCCACGAGTGAGGCCCTCGATCGAGAGCGCGGTGTCGATGATGCGGCGGGCGTCGTCGTCCTTTTTATATGCCTCGGCAAAATCGGGGTTAAACAGATCCTCTTTGCCGGGTTGTTTGTCGAGCACCTGCTTGAGCTTGACCTTGGGGTCGCTCGAGACCATCTTGGACAGGCGCTGGCCCATGTAGACCGGGTAGTCCAAGACGCGCGCGGCGTCGTTGATGGCCTGCTTGGCCTTGATGGTCGAGTAGGTGATGACGTGGGTGACTTTCTCGGGGCCGTAGAGCTGGCGAACGTGCTCCACAACCTCGAGGCGCCGCTCATCGTCGAAGTCCATATCGATATCGGGCATCTCGGTACGCTGTGGGGACAGAAACCTCTCGAACATCAGGCCGTTCTCGAGCGGGTCGAACGCGGTGATGTTCATGGCGTAGGCGACGATAGCGCCGGCGGCCGAGCCACGGCCGGGGCCGACGCCGATGCCGTTGTCCTTGGCCCATTGCACGTACTCGGCAACGATCAAGAAGTAGGCGGCAAAGCCCTTGTCGCAGATGACCTTGTATTCGTACTCAAAGCGCTCTTTGATGTTGACGCCACCGATCTCGCGCGTGGCCCAGTCGTCGCCGTAGTGCTGGCGCAGGCCCTTCTCGCATTCGCGGCGGAACTGGCTCTCGTGCGTCTCTCCGGGATCGAGCAACGGGAAGCGCGGCAGGATGATGGAGTCCCAGTCGAGCTCAACGTAGCACTTGTCGGCAATCTCGAGCGTGTTGTCGCATGCCTCGGGGCAATACGGGAACATCGCCCGCATCTCCTCCTCGGTCTTCATGTAAAACTCCGAGCCGGTCATGCGCATGCGGTTGGGGTCGTCGACCTTGGCGTTCATGCCAATACACATGATGACGTCCTGCACGGGCGCGTCCTCGCGGCGCAGGTAGTGGAAGTCGTTGGTGGCGATGACCTTGACGCCCACCTGCTTGGCAATGTCGATGAGCGTGCGGTCCATCTGCTCGTCGGTCAGGCCGTTATCGGTGGTAATGCCGTGTTCCTGAATCTCGATATAGAAGTCGCCGGGCTCGAAGGTATCACGGAAGGTCTCGGCCCATTTAATGGCGCCTTCCATGTCGCCGCGGTCGATGTATTTGGGGATGATGCCGGCGATACAGGCACTCGTGCAGATCATGCCCTTGGCGTGGCGGCGCAGGTTATCGAGCGTCACGCGCGGCTTGTAGTAAAAGCCCTGCACGGCGGCCTCGGAAACCGTCTGCATCAGGTTGACGTAGCCCTCCTGGTCCTTGGCCAGGAGGATCATGTGGTAGAGCTCGGGCTTATGGTCGCGGGCAAGGGTCTCGTCCGGCGTAAAGTAGACCTCGCAGCCAAAGATGGGCTTGATGACCAGGGGCGGCTTGAGCTCGTCGATGTTGCCCTTCTCGTCCCACATGGCCATGTCCTTCACATACTGGGCATGCTCGCGCGGGTTTTCCTCGGGATCGGGCTCCACCAGCTCGTCGCGGCGGTCCTTTTCCAAGAAGGCCTTGTCGTGGCTCCAGGTTTTGTACTCGGGCGTATTGTGGTTGACGGCGTCGCAGGCCAGCGCCAGGTCGGGCACGCCATACATGTAGCCGTGGTCGGTAATGGCCACGGCGGGCATGCCCAGCTCTACGGCGCGGTTGACCATATCCTGGATACGGGTTGCGCCGTCGAGCATAGAGAAAACAGTGTGATTGTGCAGATGGACGAATGCCATGTGATGAGCTCCGATGCGGGTTCGTGTTCTGACTGAACGATTTTACCGCACGGCGCGGACGGCACCCGAACCTAGCCAAACCAACACGGGTAGTCAATTTGGGACCTTCAAAAAGGGGAATGAGGGCATCCAGATATATCGAGTATTACTGGAACCCCGGCGATGCGCGGAATGATTTGTGACGAATAGTCATGTCCATCAAGAAGGCTCGACGCTTCGGATAGCTCGTCAATCGATATATCAATTCTTGGAGACCTGTATTCCAACCATTTTTAATGAAACAACGGCGGTAATTGCTATCGCGATTGCACCAATAATACCGAGCGCTATCTGAATGGGATATAACCCCAACACATGTCCAAATATGGAGAAAAACACTGCAGAAAAGAGAGCCCTTACCAGAGACGCGACGGAAAGGATCGTCGCGCGGAGATCGTCCGCTATCGCGTCTTGGATTAAGTTTTCCGAAGTGATGTACACCACTTCTGGGAGAAAACAAAGCACCATGCTAAGGCCAAACAAACACAGCGGATTTGAAGCGAACCACGGAAGAATCATGAAAAGGCCAGCCTCGATTAGCATCGAGCCGAGCATGGTATTTCTTTTCCCGAAACGCAATGAGAAGAAATCTGCTGCAATGTAGGCCGTCGCATTTACTGCATAGGATGCACCGAAAAAGATTCCTATTATGGAGACGGGAGCATCAAATGCGTCGAATACCAACTGATTCAAGTTGTAATAACTCCCATAGAATCCATCGAGCATGCTTGTGCCGATTAGAAGAAGCAATACCGCAAAAGCGGATTCTCCAACACGCCAGGTTTCGCGTCTGAACATCTTGGCCGCGTCAAACCTTCCCTTTTCAGAGCTTTCAGAACGGGTCGCTTCCGTCCTCTCAATGGGATACAGAAGGAAAAGCTGCAGGAGATAGAAAACGGAGACACATACGTAGAGGGCGCTCCAAGATACTTGGGCAATGAAAGATCCGAGCACAATCGCCATTCCCGTAGCGATTGATTGCGCGGCAAGCAGCCGAGCGTTGATGGTGAGGAAACGCTCTCCTTGACCGGCATTCCGGGCAATTTCATATAAAAGTGCTTGTTCGGATCCCGATTGAAGGGAGTAGGCGAGTGCCTCAACAAGGGAAAGCACGACAAGAAAGGGACCTGAGAGCAACAGCATGCCAGCCGTATGGAAGAAAAGCAGCAGCACGCCCACTTGAATCGAAAACTTCTTTCCAAAGAAATCGCCTATCAGCCCTGTTGGCAGCTCGAGGACGACCGTTGTAATGTTAAACAGGGCTTGATAAAGCGCGATTTCCGTGACAGACATTCCTTTCTCCGCAAGGAAAAGTAGAAACACTCCCCGATTTAAAACAAATCCCGCGAGAACGAAAAAGGCGGAATAGATGTGCAGTTGCGTAGCGGCATTCTTATTCATTTGGCACTTCCATCAACTACTTTTGTCGGGCCGCTCGCTACTGACTCGAAGCCTGAAGTGTTCACAGTTGATGTGAAGAGCGGTAAAGCTTTTGCACAGGGTATCAATGGAATACATCCGAAGCGTTTTCGGCAGTATCATCGGCGAAGGCGGGATTAGCCTTTACGCGGCGCTCACCCTCGATGTATTTGACGATTTGATCAATCGTCTGGTTGGCGTGGCTCTTGAGCTTGCGCTCATAGAAGAAGAGGCCGAGCTTGCCGCGCGTGCCAGACGTGTTGCCACCCACACCCTGAAAATCCTCGGTATAGGTGAGCTCGCAGGCACCATCGCCAGCAGGTGCAGCCTCATAGCGCATAGTATTGATGCCCGCCGCATACTGAAAACGGACCTCATAGAGACACGGGTAGTCAAAGTGCTTGATTTTAACCTTGATCGCCATGCCCTTGGCCTTGCCTTTTGCGGACTGGGCGCGCTTCTCGTACTTATAGCCGTTGAGCTTGTTGCGGCTGGGACGCTTGCCCGTGGCGTTCTCGATATCCTGCATGATGGACCCCGCCAGAGCGTCAAAAAGCTCCTCCGGCGTCACCTTAAGCGTTTTGGTGAGCTGCATGATGGCTCCTTATTCGTTTGAACCGTTCGAGCCATTGTACCGCCCCAGGCTCTCCCATGCCTTGCGGTGCCATTTGGACGATTGAGGGCCTTACGGCCGCAAAACCAACCAAATAGCACCATAAAGCCTGAGGTGGCTAGAGGCTGTAGGTGACCACCTGGGGCTCGCAGGGGTTGGCGGGATCGGCCTGCTCCACGCGGACGAACTTGACCGTCACGGCCTCAAAGCCTGCCTTATGCAACACATCGGCGTAGACGCGCGCCTGCAGGGCGTGCTTCCCCTGCAGCTGTTCCGGCGTCTCGTCCGGCGTGCCGCCCGTCTTGTAGTCGATGACCAGCGCGCGTGACGAATCCGCCGGGTTCGTCGCCAAAGCGTCGATGGCGCCCTCGGCATATGCACCGTAGCGGGCGATGTCCTCGTCCTCGCAGCCCAGCGAAAAGAACGGCACCTCGGCGCGAACGCACGGCCACGCGAGCAGGTCGGCACGAACAGCCGACTTGAGCCAGCGGTCCAGGGCAACGTCGAAGCGCTCGCGCTGCTCCGGCGTCAGGCGCCACAGGCGAGCCAGGGCGTCGGCGCGCGCGGTGGGCAGCGCATCGGCACCCATCTCGATCAGCCACTGGCAGGCGGCATGGAACGCCGAGCCCAGCGCCATGGGGTTGCCGGCGGGCTCAACGGCGGCTACGCCTGCATCCGTCATCTCGGAACCATCCGACTCCGCATCATCGCCGGCCTCGTCCATGGGCGTGTGTGCCTCGGCGGCACGGTCCTCGGACTCGGCATGCAGCGACGCAGCAATTGACGAGTAGCTGTACGAATCGCGCGCCGGATACGGGCAGGTGCCCATGCGCACGCCCACCGCCTGGGGATACACGAGCTCAAACGCATCGGGCTCGGGGTCGGCAGGACCGGGCACAGTTGAGTGCGCAGCATTATCGGCGGCATCGGCATCGCCGCGGACAAGCCTGCCCTCGGCATCCAGAGAAGCATTGGCCTCAAACGACTGCTCGCCAAAAGCAAAGTCAGCCAGCGAGATGAGCTCGTAGTCGCCCGGCTGGGAGTTGTCGAACACCAAACGGTCGGCATCGAGCTGCGGCATGTCCAGGCCGTCCGTCGGCAGAATACGACGCAGCACGTCGTAGGTCAGATCGGTCTCGACGTCGAAGGTCGGCGCCGTCACCTTGCCACGGCTCACGCCGGCATCCATCGCCAGAATGACCAGCTCGCGCGCACGCGTCATGGCAACATAGAGCAAGCGGGCCCGCTCCTCGAGCGAAAGCTGCAGGTCGTCGTCGCGCAGGCGGGCAAATGCCTCGGCGGGAGAGCCCGTCGCACAGACGTCCTCCATGAGCTCTGGCGGCAGCCACAACGACGTGCCCTTGCCCTTAAACGCATGCTCAAACTGCTTTTTGACGTCGTCGCCCTTCACAAAGGTTCCGTCGGCGAGCTTAACGCCGTCGAAGCGTGCCGGCAGCGCCACGATCTGCGCTCCGCCCTCGACGCGACCCATCTGTGCCGCACCCGAGGACTTACGCACGCCAAAACACTCGGCAACCGCTACGACCGGATACTCCAGACCCTTGGACGCATGCACCGTCATGATGCGTACCGCGCCGTCGCCCTCCTCGTTGAGCGCGCCCGGGGCCTCCTTGCCCGCCAAGAAGCGGTCGAAGGCGAGCGCAATGGAGCGCGGCGAGTTGCCGAGCTCGGCCTCTGCCTCGGCCACGGCGTCGAGCGCCTTGAGCACGTTGGCGGCAATGGCCTTGCCCTCGGGACCACGCTGTGCCAGACGCACAAACCAGCCGGAGGCGTTGACCACGTCGCGCGCGATGGCGGCGAACGAATCGCGGCCCACGCGACGGAGCGCATACCGCAGCACCTCGCGGGCGCGCGTCACGAGCGGCAAGTCTTGCAAACCCGGCACATCGGAATCGCTCATGATGCCCACGTCGATGTTGCGGCGCGAGGTTTCCCCCGTCTGGTCGTCCAGCTTGGTCGTCAGCGCCAGGAACTCCTGAGCGCCGAGCGCAAACATCGGCGAGGCCAGCAGCGGCATAAGACCCTGCGCCGTATCGGCCGGGTTAGCAAGCGCGCACACCAAGGCACGCACCGTTTGGACCTCGGCAGCCTGGGCAAAGACCGAGCCGCCCGCGATGACGCAGTCGAGCCCCTGGTCGCGAAACGCCTGTGCGTAGACATCGGCATTGGTCATGCGCCCCAGTAGCAGTACCATGCTGCCCTGGGGCTGGCCCGCTTTAACGAGCGCTTGGAATCGCTCCGCAATCGCACGAGCTTTCGCCTGCGTTCGCTCCTGGGTGCTGCCGCCGGCAACGAAGACCGCCTGGCGGCGCGACGCCTTTGCCTTGAGCTTGTCCTCGCGATCGTCACTCGGCTCAAGATCCAAGAACCCCTGCATCAAACCACCGGTATCGCCGTCAAAGACGCGCGCCACATAGCGCAGCACCTCGTCGTGGCTGCGGAAGTTGCGCACGAGTTTGACGAGCTCGCCGGCGGGGGCATCGGATGCGGCAGCCGTCTCGGGCGCAGCAGAGGAGCCCACTTTGCGCTCCTGGCGGCGGAAGACCTCAACCTCGGCGCCGCGGAAACGATAAATCGACTGCTGCGCATCGCCCACGGTACACAGCGCACGCTCACCCGCGCCGGTCAGGTAACGGATCAGGTCAACCTGCATCTGGTCGGTATCCTGGAACTCATCGATCATGACCATCTTAAAGCGGCCCTCATAGGCTGCTCGAATAGCCGGGTAGTCGCGCAGAGCCTCGTACGCCATGCGCAGCAGGTCGTTGTTATCGAGCGCGGATTGGCCGGCCTTCAGCGCGCGATACTCGGCCTCCACGGAACGGGCCAGGCCCACCAGCGCATCGAGCGCGGGGGCACCGCAGGCAAGCACGATATTGATAAATGCATCGGCGGCCTCGGCCTTGAGCAGCTCCACCCGCTCCTTAGGAAACGCCTTGCTCGCCCGAGGCATGCTGCACGACATCATGAGTCGCGCCGCATCCTCCATGGTTTTGCCGCTCGCCTCAAACGCGTCGATGGCATCGAGTGCCACCTGCGCTTTCTCGGTCGCAGCCTTGCTTGCGCCCAGCGCCGCACGATAGGCATCGGCGAGTGCCGAGGTATCGGCCTGGCCGCGCGCCACGCACACGTCGTCCATACCGCCCGGCAGCTGGCTCGAGAGCTCCAGCAGCTCACGCACCAGGCCCTTGATGGTGGTGCCGACGCCAAAGAGGCCACCCTCGCCTGCCATGGGATACCAGGCGTAGAGGCTTTTAAGCGAAGCGGCGAGCTCGGGGGCGGCATCGGGCGCCGTCGCTCGGGCCAGCACATGCTCAACAGCCTGATCCATAAGCTCATCGGTATCGGTAAGCACCGTGAACTCGGGATCGATGCCCAGCTCCAACGCATGCGCGCGCAGGATGCGCGAACACATGCCGTGAATGGTCGAGATCCACGCATCGTCGACGGTCAGGGCCTCCTCGTCCATACCCTCTTCGATAAGCGCGCGACGCACGCGGTCGCGAATCTCGGCCGCGGCATCTTTGGTAAAGGTAATGGCGAGCACCTGATCCAGATGCTCGACAAACGGACCGGATTCGGGCGAGAGCGCATAGACGATGCGGCGCGTGAGGGTAAAGGTCTTGCCCGAGCCGGCACCTGCCGAGACAAACAGCGGGCGGTCGAGCGTTTTGACGACTTGCAGTTGTTGCGGCATCAAAGTCGAAAGATCCATGGTCTACACGTCCCTCCTTACAAACGTTCCTTCGTGGTTATACGAGCAGCGCGCATGCGCGGCCTGCGTCGACGCCGGGTCGACGGCGGCAACGTTGCCTGCCTCGAGCTCGCGCAGGCGCTCGGCGATGCCGTCCTCCACGCGATCGAGCAGGGCGTCGAAGTCCATGCTGCCGCCCTCGCCGGGAAAGCCCTTCTTAAGCCCCGGGATGCGGCCGTCACCACGCTCCTCCTCGAGCAGCTCGGCACTCGCGGCGCCTCGCAGCGCCGGTTTGCCGCCCTTGGTCGAAAAATAGAGCGCCGCGCGGGTGTCCAGATCCAGCGCCCGGCGCATAGCCTGCGCATAGATAAGCGTCTGGGTATGGGGCGGCAGCCACCGCGGATCGTCGATGGGCGCCGTGCCTGATTCCTCGTCGCGCACCGTAGGGTCGGCGAGCTTAAACTCCTCAACGCCCGTGCGATGCTTGTAGTCGATTACCACGGCGCGATTCTCGGCGTCCACGTCCACGCGGTCGATGCGCCCGCCAAGCGGCCAGCCGGCATACTCGACCTGGAGCTCGTTGAACGCAAACTCCAGGTAGCGCGGCGCGAAGGGCGCGAGCGCCTCGGCTTCATAGGCAAGCACGCCCTCCAGCTGCGGCAAAATCTCGGCCACTTGGCGCTCCTCCACTGGAGAGAGCGGCACCAGCGGGCCCTCGGTACCGCGCTTGCCGGCGTGCTCGGCCAGGGTCTCGGCAAAGACCTCGTGCAGCAGCTCCTGAGCACGTGGCAGGTTCTCGGGCGTCACGCGCTCCATGCCCTCCTGGGGCAGACGGGCATGCAAGTGCTCCAGCACGTCATGGACAAAGTTGCCCTTCTCCATGTTGCCAAAGCCGGCGTCGATCGACTGGGGTTTGACGCGATACGAGACGAACCAGCACAGCGGGCAGGTCGAATAGGCCTCGATCTGCGAGGCAGACGTCAGGCGCGGCACCAGCGGCGCATCCTCGCCCTCGCCATCGCGACGGCGCAGGACCAGATACGGAATGGCTTCATCGCTCAGATGCTGAGGAGCTTCGCAGGTCACGCGCTCGCGCCTAAGACCTTCGCCTGCCGCGGGATCGAAGTCCCTTACGATATCGCCCTCACCCACGCACTTCGCCTTGTCGGCGCCAACGGCCTTAGCGTCGTCAGCGGCCTTGTCGGCGTCAGCGGCCTTAGCATCGTTAGCGGCCTCGGCATGCGCCCGCAACTCGGTCCACACGGCAGCCGGGTAGCACTCGCGCGCCTGGCGATCGTGCGTCACGCGGGCAAGCGCAACCGGACCGCGCGCGGCCTGCATCGCGCGGCCAAAGCGCACGCGCAACAAGGCGGCAGGCTCAAGCGTCACACCGCTGCGATCTAACTCTGCCGTCAGCGTTGCCAGCGGGCCCTCCTCATGTGAGAGCGGATAACTGTCCAGGTCGACGTCGGCAAACAGCACGGCATCGTAGCTGCCGGGGCGCAGAGCCGCCGCATCGGCAAGCGAAGCAAAGCGAACCTGGGCGCGTGGCGCACGGTCAACCTCGTAGGTCTCGTAATCGTAGGCGGCGCTACGCTTGTCCACCTTGGTTCGAATGTCATCGAGCACGGGCACGGTCGCGGCCTGCGACACGTCGAGCGCACGGGCGCCATTCATAAGGATGTCGATGACGTGGCGCAGCAGGGCCACCTCCGCCTGGCGACGGGCCTGACCGTCGAGACCGCCAAGTGCGCGATCGGGCAGTGCCTCGGCAACGGCAAGCATGGCCTTGAGCGCCGTCACGGGTTTGTCGCGCCACAGCGCCTGGAACACGTCCGAGATCACGCACGGCACGTTCTTAAACCAGTTCTCGTCGCTCGCCGCTTTACGCGCGCCCCTCACCTGGCCCTGCACGCTCTGCAGCAGGCTCTTGACGCCCGCAGTGGTCTTGCTGCGCGACAGTCGCATATTCTTGTCGAACGTGCGCGCGCTGGCGGCGTCGGCACCCGAAAGCGGGCTGTAAATCCAGTCGGTAAGCTCCGGAGCGGGCCACCACTCAGTCTTAGAAGCTGCCCCTTCGTCGGCGGCCTTCATACGCTCGATCAGGTTGGCGAGCGCCGTGAACTGCCTGCCCGCAATGGATTGGGAAAACGCCGTGAACTGCCTGCCCGCAATGGATTGGGAAAACGCCGTGAACTCGGCCGTCTCGGCAGCAACGTGGCGCGCCGCCAAACGAGCGGCAAGCTCGCCGAACAGCTGGGGTGCCCGGGCAGAAACAACGAGCACGCGTACGGGGTCGGCGGGTGTTGCAGCAGCTTTATCGTCCTTGGACTCCTTGTGCGCTTTCACCAACTTATCGATGACGTCCGCATAAGCATGGGCACGGGCATGGGGGCCGGCGACCTCAATAAAGGCAGGCTGAGCAGCGGACTTGGAGGCAGTCTGGGGCGCGGCGGCGCCCTCCCCCAGCGGCGCGATCTCAAACAGCACACCGCGGACATCAAATGCCGCGGCAAGCTCCTCGCGCATCGCCGCTTGCTCGCAAGCAAGCAGCACGACAACCTCTCCCCCGTTGTTTGCCACGGCGGACAGCAGCTCGAGCAGGCTATACGTAAATGACGTGACGCCGCGCACGCAAACGGCGCGGGCGCACCCCGGCAGGTTGTCGGCCAAAGCGCCGGCCATAATGTCAGCCGCCTCGCAGGGCTCGACCATATCTCGACGGTCCAAACCGCGCGCATAGGCGCACAAAAGTTCAAACACGCGAGCCTCGGCGTCGCTCTTGGGATCGGGCCGGCAAACGTCGCCGCAGCGGCGCTCGGCACCCGTTCCCGCTACGCTCGGCAGCACATCGCGGGCCATGCGCGCGAGCATGCGCACCGTACCCTGACTGCGCGAAAGCGGCTGCAGGTCGGCGTCGACGAGACGCGCTACCATGTCCGAAAACAGCATCTGGCGCTGCAGGTTGTCGACGAAACCACGCCCGTCGCCCAAAAGCTCCCAAAGCGAGCGAAGCCACGATGTAGGCGTCTTGTAGTCAATACCCAGCGAAATCCCGGCTTCCGCCGCATCATGACGGCACAAGTCGAGCTCGGCAAACGTTGGCGCCAGCAGCACGGCACGCCCGTGGCGGGCAATAAGGTCGGCAAGCAGCGCCGACTCGGCATCGCTCAAATCCGTGCCGACATTGGTGGTATAGATTCGAACAGGCATGGTCCTCC
>CABTZA010000015.1 GCA_902489225.1 uncultured Collinsella sp. | reverse complement strand
CCTAGGGTGACTGGAGTTCAGACGTGTGCTCTTCCGATCTTCGCGCTTACAGCGCGGGGCGACACCGGCGCGAATGGCGGCGCGCTCCTCGTCGAGCTCGGCCGTGACGGCGGCATGGACCACCGCGTCGCAGGTCTCCCCCGCCGCCTTCACCACCGGCCACTCGGCAAGCAGCTCGTTGACGGAAGGGATGGCGCGCAGGCGGGCGCGCACCTCATCGGACATGTTCTGGCTATCGCTCATGTGCGGCCTTTCAAAAGAAACGTGGATCAGTCGAATACATCAGCTGAGTCAATTACTCGTCATTATCCTCGCGCGCCGCGATCTTTTCCACGCGAACGGCGTTTTCCTGGGTGAGCGCGGCACCCGTCAACGGGTCCCAACGCAACGGCGTATGGTCGAGCGGGCCCACGCCCAAGGCTTGAGCGCCACCGGCAGCGGCGCCAAACGAACGTCCACCGGGGGCGGCCGAGGTGAAGATGCACGCCGGATGCAGATACGGCGTCGTCTCCACACGCACGCGGTCGCGGCCCATATCGCTCAGGAGTTCGACGATCTCGCCGTCGGCGATGCCCATGTGCGCAGCAGCATCGGCATTCATCTGCACGGCATCCAGGTCCGACCCAGCCTCAGCGGCACCTTGGGCTGCAAGCCTGCGCGAGGTATGCGACTCAAAGGGACGGTTGCCGCTAATGAGGCGAAACATCCCCGGGCCAGGCTCCACCATGGGAGCGATCCAGTTGGGAACACGACCCAGGCCGGCTCGTTCCCATACGTCGCTTGCCAGCGCAATTTTGCCGCCATCCAGGGGAATCGCCGGCTCGCCCGTACGCGACGGCAACGCAACGCCCGTGTCGGCCCAGCCGCGCTCCTTGAGCTCGTCCAGATCAATCCCAAAAGGCTCCACCTGGGCAGCTGCCAGATCGTCAGACGTAAACCGAAAGTACTCGCCCACGCCACACGCCTGCGCCAAACCGGCAAAAATCTCCCGACCGGGACGTGTGTCGTCATGCTGCACAGGCAGCGCGGCGTTGCGGTAGAACACCCGCGAATCGTTAACGCCCATCACCGTTCCCACGCCGCGGTCGGCCTCCAGATACGTCACATCGGGCAGCACGAAGTCAGAAGCGCGCGCCGTCTCGGACCAGCGAATATCAATCGTCACGAGCAGGTCAAGCTGTTCCAGAATCGATAGCCACGCCCCGGCGTTGCCATAGCCCGCACCGGGGTTACTGGCATAGACGATGAGCCCACGCAAATCGCCGGCAAGAATCGACTGACCGATGGTCGTGCACAGGCCGCGCACCGGATCGACCAGTGGATAGCGCTCGGACCCCAGCTTGGGCCCGCACGGTACCGGCGGCATCGCAAAGCGTGCGGGATCGAGGTCGCCCAACACAAGCGGCGTGGGCGGATTGAGCGCGCCGCCCGCATGCCCGATGCAGCCCAGCAGCACATCGACCAAGCAGATAGCGCGCGCGGTCTGGGTGCTATTGGCATACGCGATACCGATGCCGCCATGAAAGCCCGCATCCACCACAGCGGCAGGCGCGGCGGCAGCGAGATCGCGCGCCGTGGCGACAATCTCTGCGGCCGGCACGTCGCACATCGACTCGGCCCACTCGGGCGTCCAAGCATGGGCCGCCTGCGCCAACTCGTAAAAACCCGTGGTATAGCGGTCCACGAACTCGTGGTCGTACAGGCCCTCGGCAATCAACACGTGGACAATACCCAACAGCAGCGCCAAGTCGCAGCCCGGGCGCACGCGCAGCCAGCGGTCGGCAAGCGCGGCCGAGCCACTGCGCCGGGGGTCAACCACGATAATCTTCGCCCCGCGCCGGCGTGCATCGTTGAGCGCGTCAACGGCCCCCATCGTTGACGAATCGACAATGGAACGCCCCAGATACATGATGCAGTCGGTATGTGACAGGTCGGAGGCGGGACTATAACCCAGGCTGTGCTCCCAACCGGTAAGCCGGCTTACCTCGCAGGCGCCATCGGCACCGTATACGTTGGGCGAACCCAGCGCATGCATAAAACGATACGCCCAGTAGCGGTCGAACGAGGGAACACCGAGCGTCATGCCCAGCGCACGCGGACCATGCCCGTCAACAATCCCCCCAAGGCGCGCTGCAATCTGCGCGAACGCCTCGTCCCACGAAATCACATCGAACCCCGAGCCATCAGTTCGTCGGCGCATGGGGTGCACAATGCGATCGCGCTCGTCAAACGGCATTGCCAGACGATGCCGTCCGCGGGCGCATAGGGCACGCGCCGCGCACGGATGCCCCACAACCGGCAACTCAGCCATCACACGCCCATCCTCAACATGGGCTGCAAAGGCGCAATCGGCATAGCATCCCCCGCATGTCGTCACCACGGCGCGACCGTCACGCTTCGCAGCAGATGCCATCTCGATTACCCCTTTCACCAGCCAAACACAACAGGCCAACAGCCCGGCAACGAGCCCCAGACCCAAAAAGCCTCCCGCACGGCAACGCCCCGCGGAAGGCCCAACGTCAAACAGACGATACCTTACGCCTCGGACTTCTTGGCGTAGATAAACCAGTAGCCGAGCGCGACCAGAACCGCGCCGCCCACGATGTTGCCCAGCGTGGCGGCGGACAGGTTAAACGCAATGCCCGCGGCGTTGAGCGCATCGGCGCCGGCGACGTCGGCGCCATAGCCGCACGCGTGCATCACAGCGCCCATAGGCAAAAAGTACATGTTGGCGACGCAGTGCTCAAAACCGCAGGCCACAAAGGCGGCGATGGGCAGCAGAATGCCCACAACCTTATCGACCACGGTCTTGCCGGCGGTACCGATCCACACGGCCAGGCACACAAAGATGTTGCACAGGATGCCACGGAAGAAGATCGTCACCCAGTCGACCGTCACCTTGCCGGCGGCGACGCTCACCATGGAATTGGCAACCGCCTCGCCATTGAGCTTGTAAATGCCGGCCATGTACACCAAAAAGACGATGAACAGGGCACCGGCAAAGTTACCAAGCCACACGACGAGCCATGCCTTGAGCATCTGAGCCGGGGTGATCTTTTTGCTCTTGAGCGCGCAGACCATAAGCGAGTTGCCGGTGAACAGCTCGGCGCCGCACACCAGCACGAGCACCAGGCCCAGGCAAAAGCACAGGCCGCCCACGACGCGCTGGGCGCCCCAGCCCAGCGTGCTATCGCTCAAGAACACGGTAAAGAACAGGCCGCCGAAGGCGATAAACGCACCGGCGAACATTGCCAGCAGAAAGGCCTTTGCGACCGGCAGGTTGGCCTTGGTCACGCCGGCGGCCTCGGTCTTGGCCTCGATCGCGGCGGGCGCCAGGCAATCGGGAGCGGGGTACTCCACCTTGGAATCTGCCATGTCAATCACTTCTTTCCTAATCAGCAGGGACAAGCGCTCCTATTGCTCTTGCCCCAAGCGGACAAAGTGGGAAAAGTCGTTGGCGGCCACGGCGTCGTACACGGCGTCGACGGCGTCAAAGACCTCCGGGGACATGGGGTTGTAAAACTCCGTGTCGCCCGGCTGAATCCCAACGAAGACGATCTCATCACACGATTGCTCAATCTCTTCGATCAAAATCGACAAAGGAAGCGAATGCGTGGTGAACATCGACTTGCGGGCCACATCGCGCTTGTCGAGCAAACGGATGGACCCGACGGGCAGTGCCATGTCGGCGGCATCGACCAAGACCAGGCGAGGCGGACGCTCGCGCTTGACCTCGATGATGTCGTCCTCGGGCGTTTGACCGCCGTCGATGGTGTACCAACCGGCGATGGGTGCATCTTCCATCTTTTTGGAAAGCACGGGGCCGGCGGCATCGTCGGCACGCAGCACGCTTCCCGCCGTGAGCACGATACCCGCAAATGGGGCTCCGTTCACACGTCCATCTACAACGCGACCCATTACTGCAACCTTCCCGTCAGATACACACCCGACACATCGCGCACGCGCTCCACCAGATCGCGAAACTTCATTAAGAACGCGACCTGCTGGGCATGCAGGCCAAAGTCGTCGTCGAACACCGAGATGCCGGCCTTGGCCGACCCGCGAAAACCGCGCTCGTCGAGCAGCGCATCGCAGGCCTCGAGCAGCGACGGCACCGCCGCCTTGTCGAGCTGGCACTCGCCAAAGGAGCGGATGGCCTCGAACTTGGTCTTGGCCTCCCCCTCCGGCAACGCGTCGACGAGCGAATAGAACACATCCACCGACACCGACAGACGCGGCTCAAAGCAGTCGAGCACGCCGGTGTGGTGGCCCACGGCGAGCGTGTAGTACAGCACGTCGCAGGCCTCCTGGGGAACGTCTTCCTCGGTCTCCACAAACTTACGCGTGAGCTCATAGAAGACCACCTGGTCGGGCGCGTGGCCCAGGCAGGGGTCGGCGACGCCCTCGGCGGCCTCGTCGCTTGCGCGCGAGGCATCGCCAAAGGAGCCGCCGAGCATACCGGGACCCGCAAAGTAACCAGAGCGGTCCGTGAGCTCCATCTAGCGACCTCCGGCCAGCACCAGATCCTGCAGCGCCGAGTACACCTCGACGCGGCGCGGATCGTCCTGCTTGTCGATGAGCAGCGCCATGGCACCGCGGATATCGCCCTTGGGCGCGCCCTCGAGCGTATCCATAAACTCGTTGGCCAGGTCGCGGCCGTAGCGGTAGCCGCTCATGGCGCGAGCCTCGCGCTCGATGGCAACGCGCAGCTTGTACGGCACGCCGGGGTGCAGGATATCGGCCTGCTCGCCGGCGGCCTCCACCGTGGTCTCGGCATGGAGCTTTTGGTCCAGCAGACCGAGTGCCATGGCAAAGCCGTAGACGGTCTGCGCGGGGCTGGGCGGGCAGCCGGGGATGTAGACATCGACCGGCAGGATTTTGTCCGTGCCGCCCCAGACGCAGTAGTTGTCGTAGAAGATGCCACCGGTGCAGCCGCACGCGCCATAGGACACCACGATCTTGGGATCGGGTGCGGCCTCAAAGGCGCGCAGGGCCGGCATGCGCATGGCACGCGTCACGGCACCGGTGTACAGCAGCACGTCGGCGTGACGGGGCGAGGGCACGACCTTGATGCCAAAGCGCTCGACGTCGAAGACGGGCGTGATGGAACCGAAGATTTCGATCTCGCAGCCGTTGCAGCCGCCGCAGTCAACACGGTAGACGTACACCGAGCGCTTGATCTTCTTAAGAAGGGTCGCCTTGGCCTTCTCGATGCTCTCGTCGAGCTCGATCTTGGTCGGGCGGTACTGAAGCCGCTCGGGCAAAAGCGTGGGTTCGGCCATGGTTACTCCTCCTTCGTATCAAAATCCATGATGATGCCCTCGACCGGCGCAGGACCGGCGGGAATCTCGGGCGCATCGGGGTTAAGCTCGCGGTCGATATACTCAGGGTTCACGCCGTGGCCGCCCAGATACTCCATGCCGGGGCCCTGGGGCTCACCGGACGCAAGCGTCTCGTTGGCAGCCATTCCGCGCGCGTTGCCGGTCTTTACGGCCGAAGCGGCGCGCAGGGCGTCGAGCTCGCGCTTGCACTCCTGGCACATACCGACGGTACGGGCGGCCTGCTCGGCCTCCATGCCGCCGGCCTTTTGCAGCAGGCGCTTGGCGTAGTCGATCTCCTTGTGCGGGGCAAACGGCTTGCCGCAACGCGAGCAGTGCTCGAGCGTGTAGACGCTCTTGCTGGTGAGGTCGTCCTTGCTCATGACGGCCAGCTCAAACTCCTCGGTGAGCTTGATGGCCTCCATGGGGCAGGCCTCCTCACAGCGGCCGCAAAAGATGCAGCGGCCGTAGTCGATCGACCAGGTGATGGTATCGGCCGCAAGGTCGGTGTCCATGCGAATGGCATCGGCCGGGCACGCCACGCCGCAGGCACCGCAGGCGATGCAGAGCTCGGCATTGTGCTCGGGCTTGCCGCGCATGTCCTTGTTGGTGGGGAACGGCGCAAACGGGTACTTGACCGTCGCGTCGCCGGCCTTGGCGTTAACCTTCCAAAGCTTCAGCATATTAGAGCGCCTCCTCATCGAGCGGAGCGGCCATGGTGCCCTCGCCCGCAAGCGGCGACTTGTCGCGCCAGACGTTCTCGAACTGCTCCTTGTCGAGCACGTGGTCGCGCTTGGCGGCGACATCGGTCACCGTCACGCGGTCGGTGCAGGAGTAGCACGGGTCGAGCGAGCCGACGATCAGCGCCGCGTCGCCCACGGTGTTGCCGCGGAACATGTAGCGCAGGACCGGCCAGTTGCTGTACGTGGCGGCCTTGGCGCGCCAGCGGTAGCACTTCTGGTTGTTGCCGAGCATGGCCCAGTGCACGTCCTCGCCGCGCGGCGCCTCGGTGGCGCCGATGGCGTACTTGTGCGGGGTGTACTCCCAATCCGTGGTGAGGATGGGGCCCGACGGGCAGTTCTCGAGCATGGTCTCGATCATGTCGATCGAATCGTAGACCTCCTGGATGCGAACGGCGGTACGGCCGAAGGCATCGCAGGTGTCGGCCGTGGCGGCGTGCATCTTTTGAACGTCCGGATCGGCGTAGCCGTCGAAGGGATGGTCAAAACGCACGTCGCGGGCATAGCCCGAGCCACGCATGAGCGGGCCGACCGGCGAGAAGTCGCGTGCGATCTTGCGGTCCAAGATGCCGATGCCACTCGTACGCTCAATAAAGTTGGGCGTGGAGAGCAAGACGTCGACGAGCTCCTGAACCTCGGAGCGCAGCTGGTGGATGGTCGTGAGCGTGGAGAGCTTCTGCTCGGCCAAAATGTCGCGACGCACGCCGCCGATCACGTTGAGGCCGTAGGTCTTGCGGTGACCGGAGAGCTTCTCGGCCAGGTCCATGGACTTCTCGCGGACGCGGAAGAACTGCTGGAAGCCGGAGTCGAAGCCCGTGTAGTGCGACGCCAGGCCAATGTTGAGCAGATGCGAGTGCAGGCGCTCAACCTCGAGCATGATAGCGCGGATGTACTGGGCGCGCGGCGGGACATGAATGCCCTGGGCGCGCTCGACGGCCTCGGCATAGGCAACCGAGTGGGCGCAGCCGCAGATGCCGCAGATGCGGTCGGCGAGGAACGTCACGGCGTCATAGTTCAGGCGCGTCTCGGCGACCTTCTCCATGCCGCGGTGCACGTAGAACAGACGGTAGTCGGCGTCGACGATCGTCTCGCCCTCAACGAACAGGCGGAAGTGGCCGGGCTCGTCGGAGGTAATGTGCAACGGGCCCATGGGGACGAGCGTCGTCTCCTTGCCCTTGGTATCGGCCAGAAACTCGTAGTTTTCCATGTCGCTCGCGGGAGCGGGACGGAAGCGGTAGTCCATGGAGTCCTTGCGCAGCGGGTACAGGCCGCTGGGCCAATCGTCGGGAAGCACCAGGCGGCGACGGTCGGGCAGACCCTCGGGAATCAGGCCGAACATGTCGCGAAGCTCGCGCTCGCCCCACACGCAGGCGGGGACGAACGGCGTCACAGACGGGAACGTCATCTTGGCGGGATCGACCTCGGTACGCACGGTCACCCAGCCGGGGTCCTCCCCCTCCATGGAGATGACGTAGTACACAGCGTAACGGCCGCACAGACTGCGCTCATCGTTGCCGATGATCACGGGAATCCAGCCGTAGCGCTCGTAATACAGGTAGTGGACGGCCTCGGGCAGCTTGTCCTGCTTGACGGTAATCGTCAGCTGGTCCTCGCACTGCCACTCGACCTTCTCGATGCAGCCCGGAACGGCGCGGCGCAGGGCCTCGACATGGCTCTCGCAGCGACGGGCATACACCTTGTTCTCAGTTTCAATCATTCGTTACTCCACCTCGCTCTGAGCGGTCTCGGTACCGAACACAGCGCGGTACATCGGCGTCGCGTGAAGTTCCTCGGTGCTCTGCTCGAGCACGATGCCGGTCGCGGTCTCCACACCGTGCACGAGAGGCAGCGGGGTGGCGATGCCAAACCACAAGATCATGACAGCCAGGATGATTTCGGGGATAAGCATGAGCGCCGGGGCCTCATGCTTGCCCATGCCCTGGGGCGCATGACCGAATACCGACTTGAGTGCGATGCGGGTGAGCGCGGAGATGGCCACGGTAAGACCGAGGGCGACCACGACGACCAGCCACATGGGACCGGCGGTAACACCGGCGACAAAAGTCAGGAACTCAGAGATGAACATGCCAAAGGGCGGGAAGGCGGCAAGACCGAGCAGCGCCAGGATGGCGAGCGCGGCGGTTGCGGGGGCAACCTCGACGACGCCCTGGATCTTGGCCAGGCTACGCGTGCCAAAGGCGTGCTGGATGTTGCCGGACACGCAGAAGGCAAGCGTCTTGGTAAAGCCGTGGAACACGCAGTGCAGCAGGGCCGCGGCGATACCCAGCGGGCCGCCGATACCCAGGCACAGGGCGATAACGCCCACGTTCTCCACAGACGAATACGCAAAGCGGCGCTTGAGGTCATCCTGGCGGAACATAGAAAGTGCCGCCACCAAAATGGACAGCGTGCCGACGATCAACAGCAAAAGCTGCGGATACTCGGCGCCCACGGCCTGGATAGTAAAGCCGTAGAAGCGCATGATCACAAGCATGGCGCACTTAAGCAGCACGCCCGAGAGCAGGGCCGAGACAGGGCTCGGGGCCTGGGAGTGGGCATCGGGCAGCCAAGTGTGCATGGGGAACAGGCCGGCCTTGGTGCCAAAGCCGATCACGATAAACGCAAAGGCGAGGCGCATGAGCGTCGGGTCGAACTGGTCGGCATACGGCAGCACGCACGACAGGAATGCGGCCTCGTGGGCGTTGGGAATCACGTCGGCGGCGTTGGCGTAGATCAGCAGCGTACCGAACAGGCCGAAGGCCACGCCGGCGGTGCAGACCATCGCGTACTTCCAAGAAGCCTCGAGGGCCGTCTTGTTCTTGTAGATACCCACCAGGAACACGGTGGAAAGCGTGGTTGCTTCCACGGCGGCCCACGTGAGGATCATGTTGTTGGACAGGCACGCGAGCAGCATGGTAAACACGAACAGACTAAACAGTGCAAAATACTGCTTGGCGCGCTCGGCGGGCATGGAGCCCTCCTCGATATCGGCCTTTACATAGGGCAGCGAGAACAGCCCCGTAAGAAAACCGATAAAGCCGATGAGCAGCACAAAGATGGCGCCCAGCGAATCGAGGTGGAACCACAGGCCAAGAGCGCTCGCGGTTTCGCCGCTCATAAGGACGTCACCGGCCGTCATAATCGACAGCACCAGGACGGCTGCGACGGAGACCAGGTTGAGACCGGCAAACACGTTATAGGACGTGTTCTTGGGCAAAAACGCCATAACCAGCGAGAACACCAAAGGAGTCGCGAGCAGGGCGAGAATCAACGTTTCCATGGACTACCCCCTCAGCTCGGACAGGTCGCGCGCATCGAGCGAGTGGGAGTCGTCCCAAATGCGACGCACGACGATGGACATGATGATGACGGCAAAGATGGCGTCGGTGGCGATACCGATCTCGATGATCTCGGGAGCGGTGGGGGCCAAAAGCGCGAGCGTCACGTGGCTGCCGTTTTCCATAAGGCAGTAACCAAAGATCTGCTTCATGATGTTGCGCTGCGAAATGATGCAGGTGAGGCCCACAAAGAAGTGAGCGAAGCTAATAGCGAGCGCAGGCGTTGCGACCTCGGCCGTGGGCAGGCTGATCTGCGTCACGACGGCAAAGCAAATCGCAACCTCGACGGCGATGATGCAAATGGCCCACGCGGGCTTAAGGCCAGCCTTGAGCGATGCGTCGCTCGGCTCACCCATCTTCTTGTATGCGCGGTTGAGGATATAAGGGACCAGGACAACCTTGGTGATAAAGGCAGATCCAGCCCACATAAGCAGCTCCTGCGCACCAGTGGTGACACCGAGCGTGGCGAGAAGCCCCACGAGCACCAGCGACTGCACCGCATACCAGTGGATGGAATGTTTGATGTTCTTGGAGACAACCACCATGGTGGACGTGACGATCAGAAGGCCGCCAAGGATGTTGACGATCGAATAACCCATGTCGTTCTACCTCCTAACCGATCCAGCTGGCCGAAAGCGGGCCGCTGACGATGACCATGATGATGAGCACGATGAACACGAACGCCATCGCACGGGGAAGCGGGGCTCCCGCAGCGACCTCTTCGCTCGGCTCGCCGGGCAGGCAATAGCCCATCCACTTGAGGAACCAGGCGAAGGTGGCGACGGTCTCGGCGACCATGATGCACACGAGCACCAGGATCGCGACGTTGCCGGCACTTACAGAAAAGCCGCCGGCGATGATCTGGAACTTCGAGAAGAACGTGTTCATGGGCGGCACGCCGGCAATAGCGAGTGCCGCGACACCGAAGCCCACGCCCGAGATCGGGTACTTCTTTACGATGCCGCGAAGCTTGGGCAGCATACGCGTGCCGAGCGTAAAGGAGAACGAACCGGCGATCAGGAAGAACAGCGTCTTGGCGAAAGCGTGGTTAAAGATGTGGCAGACGGCGCCATCGAAGGCCAGCTGGCTGCCAAAGACCGAAAGGCCCAGACCAAAGAACACATAGGAGAGCTGGGCGATCGTGGAGAAGGCCAGCAGACGCTTCATGTCCTTTTGCGGCAGGTACATAAGGAAGCCAAAGAGCATGGTGACCATGGCGTCGATAATGGCGACCCAACCCACAATCTCGGGGATCTCGCCGGCAGAGACGAGTGCACGCGCGAACACGCACACGCCGACTTTAACCATCGAGGCGCCATGCAGGTAGGCCGAAACAGGCGTCGGCGCCTCCATGGCCGAAGGCAGCCACATGTACATGGGAACCTGTGCGGACTTGGCCCAGGCCGCAAACAGCACGAGCAAAAGGACGATAGCCTTGAGCTTGGCGTCGAGGCCGGCAATCGCGGTAATGGCGAAGGTACCGGTATGGGCAAACACGATGGCGGCGCCCAGATACAGGCCGAGCGCACCGATATGCGTAATGATCAGAGCCTTCATGCCGGCCTTCTTGGCCGTAGGCGTCATGTAGTAGCTAATGAGGCCCCAAGAGCACGCACCCGTGATCTCAAAGAACACGAGCTGGCCCAAAAGGGTCGAGCTGTACACGAGACCGGCCATGGCGCCGATGAAGGTCGCGAGGTACGCGTAGAAGCGACGACGCGGTGCGTCGGGATGCTCACGGTTATTCTCGCTCATATAGGGAATCGAATAGATCACGACAAGCAGGCCGATACCCACAAAGGCGGGCGCGAGCAGCGTGCTCATGCGATCGAAGGTGAATCCCATGACGAGGGTCTGCCCAAACGAGATCAGGGGGACCTGCGTGTCGGGCATGCCGGCGCCAGCGAAATTCGCGGCGAGGGCGATGGTGCAGACCGTCGAGACGGCGGCACCCAAAACGCTGAACCACTTGGCGTACGGACGGGGGAACAGGGCGACGAGCACCGAGGCCACCATCGGGGCCGCGATAGCGACCAAGCCGAGAAGGGACAGACTGACTGCAAATGACATTGTTTCTCCCTTCTCCTACACGCCGACGACCACGAAGACAAACGCCAGAACGGCGATGCCCACGACGGCCCAGGTCTGATTGCCAAGCACCTTAAAACGCGAGCGCGAGCAGGAGTTCTCGATCACGCCGCATACGACAAAATCGATCAGGCACTTCACCAGGAAGATGACTGCACCCAGAACAGCGGCGGCGCCCACGGTCGCGGGCTCGCCCCAGGGGACGAAGATCGCGCAGAACCAGGCGACGACCAGGACCTGCTTCATGGACATGGCGAGCTTGGCCATCGCAAGCGACGGGCCGGAAAGCTCGGCGAGCGGGCCCTCCTGAAGCTCCTGCTCGGCCTCGGCCTGATCAAACGGCAGCTTGCCGAGTTCCATGTAGCAGGCAATCGCAAAGGCGATGCCGGCGAGGATTACGGCGACCGGCGCGTCGATGGCGCCCGTCATGATGTGCTGACCCATGGTGGCGATGTCGGTGGAACCGCACACCAGGGCGGCGGCAAACAGCGCCAGCAGCATGGACGGCTCGATGAGCACGCTCATGAGCAGCTCGCGGACGCCGCCGATACCGGCGTAGGCGTTGGACGAATCCACGCCGCAGAGGGCGAAGAAGAAGCGGGCGAGCGCCAGGCTGTACATGATGGTGATGGCGTCACCAAAGACCGGGATGGGGCTTTGCGCCGTAAAGAGCGGCAGGCCCATCGCGAGCATAAAGGCGACGGCGAAGAACAGCGGCGGCATAATGCGCAGCGCAAAGCTCGCGTCCTCGCTCTGGGACTCGGGGCGCGCAAAGAGCTTGGCCAGGTCGCGGTAGTCCTGCATGATGCTGGGGCCGCGACGGTTGTGCATCTTGGCGCGGATCACGCGGCCGAGACCGGAGAAGAACGGTGCGACGGCCATGACGACCACGCCCTGCAGAACGGCAAGTACGATGTTGTTCATGCTCTCCCCTCCTTAACCCATTTGCACGGCGAGCACGAGGAACACCACGAGTGCCGCGACGATGTAGCAGATATAGATGCTGTAGTTGCCACCCTCGAGCTTAGTCGCGAGGTCGGCGAGCTTCTCGACACCCTTATGCGGGGCATCGACGAGAACCTTGTCGGGTACGGGCTCCACAGCCTCGGCCACACCGGTGAGCTTCTGGAAGAAGTGCGCGATGGACCAGCAGACGGCCGTGCAGCGGTCGCGCAGCGTGTAGAGCGGCTGCATAAACCAGGACACCTCGGAGGCAAAGGTCGTGGCCACGACGGGCATATGCTCGTTGGGAGCATAGCCGCATGCCCACGGCTGGGACTTCTGCACCTTGCCGACGGTCTTGAGCTTGCGATAACCGCAGGCAAGACCGACGAGCACCACGAGCGCAATAGCGATCGCGGGCGTGGAGGTGGCAGCGCCGGAGTACTGGTTCATGAGCTCCATGCCCTCGGCGGCAAACACGCCGCCGTACGGATGCAGCACGGACGCGGCGACATCGACCAGCACGGGCGCGATCACGGGAGCGCCAATGCCCAGCACGACGCAGATGGCCGCGAGCAGGCCCTGCGCGAACACCATGGGGGCGGGAACCTCCTTGGCATTGGCCGCAGCCTCGGAACGGGGCGCGGAGGCAAAGGAGACGCCATAGGCCTTGACGAAGCACGTGACAGCCAGCGCGCCGGTAATGGCAAGCGCGACGGCAGCGAACACGGCCACGATCATGACGGCCTTGTCGCCCTGCATGGCGGCGTTAAACAGCGACTGGTAGGTAAACCACTCGGACACAAAGCCGTTGAAGGGCGGGATGGCCGAGATGGCAAGCGCGCCAACAAGGAAGCAGATGGCCGTTGCCGGCATACGACGGAACAGGCCGCCCATCTTCTCCATATTGCGCGTACCCGTGGAGTACAGCAGCGCACCGGCGCCCAAGAACAGCTCGCCCTTAAACATCGCGTGGTTAAACGTGTGGTAGAGGGCGGCCATCAGAGCCAGGACGGCGATGCCGACCGAGTTGAGCGCCATCGCGGCCATGGAGGCGCCGACGCCGAGCAGAATGATGCCGATGTTCTCGACGGAGTGATAGGCCAGCAGGCGCTTAATGTCATGCTCCTGCAGGGCGAAAGCCACGCCGAGAACCGACGAGATCGCACCGAAGACCATGACCATAAGGCCCCACCAGACCTGAACGCCCGAGGCGGAGAGCAGGTCGAGACCAACCTTGAGAATGCCGAAGATACCGATCTTGATCATGCCGCCGGACATGAGGGCCGACACGTTGGACGGCGCCTCGGGATGCGCCTTGGGCAGCCAGCCGTGCAGCGGGATGATACCGGCCTTGGCACCAAAGCCAAAGAAGGCGAGCACAAAGCACACGGATGCGACCGCGGGGCTAAACTGCGTAGCGCGGAAATCCGCAAAGGCAAACGAGCCACCGGCGAAGTTGGTCATGGTGAGGAAGCTCGCCATGATGAGCACAAAGCCCACATGCGCAATCACAAAGTAGAGCCAACCGCCATGGATGGAATTCTCGTTCTCCTCGATCACGACCAGGAAGTACGATGTCAGCGACATGAGCTCAAAGGCAACCAGGAACCAAAACACGTTGTCGGCGGTGATGACGAGCATCATGGACGCCACAAAGGTGTTAAAGAAGAAGCCGGCGCGGCCCTTTTTGCCCGGGTACTCATCAAAGTAGTTGAGACCGTAGATCGAACCGGCAAACGCGAGCACCGAGATGAGCGCCACGAACAGGCCGGACAGCTGATTGAGCAGCAGCTGGAAATGGGCAAACGGGAAGAACACGATGGTGTCGACCGACGTGACATCGCCCAGCACGGCCTGGATACCGGCCACAAACGAAAGCACCGCGGCGACGGCGCCGATAAGGCAGCCGGCGGTCTTGGCGGCGTTATCGGCTTTGATCAGCAGAACCGAGGCGAGCGCACCGATGCACGAGACGGCAAGCGATGCGACAAACAGCGTCATGCTATCCATTGTTTACGCTCCCTTCTGCTTTCTCGGACAGGCCCTGGGCCACAGCGGTAACGTCGACGACCGGACCGTTTTCGATCGAGCGCAGGCGCTTGGCCTCGTCGAGCTCGCGATCGGCCGCGCCGCCCATGACGGTCAGCGCCTTGGTGGGGCACGCCGCCACACAATGCGGGCCGTCCGGATCGAAGGCGCACAGGTCGCACTTGACAGCGCAGGTGTACTGGCCAGGAGCCCACGTAAGCAGGCTGCTCAGGGACTTAGGATACGAAGGCGTCGGGTCGCACATGCCTGCGACACCGGCGATAGACGTGCCATCGGGATGGATGGCTCCGAAGGGGCACGCGATGGCGCACAGCCTGCACCCGATGCACTCCTGCTCCTTGACGTGGATGCGATCGCCATCGTGCTCGATGGCATTCACCGGGCAGACCTCGGCGCAGGGGGCACCCTCGCAATGGTGGCAGGCAAGGGCGGCCGAAATACCGCCGGTCTTCACGAGCGCCAGGCGCGGCGTATCCTGAAGACCCTGCATCCGGTGGGCGTCGGCACAGGCGGACTGGCATGTTCCGCAGCCGATGCACCTCTCCGGGTTGATGTCGATGAAGCGGTTCATCCCCACTTCCTTTCAAAATAACGGGCCGGGCTCCCGAACGTACGGGACGCCCGGCCCAAAAAGCCAACGAGAACGGGACTACACGATTTGATTCACGTGCGTCTCGTCGTCGAACTTGGCGGCGCCGGGCTCAACGTCCTGGGGAGCGGCGGCGTCCACCAGAGCCTGCTTGAGCTCGGTGTACTGACGCTCCACCTCGCCCTCTGCCCAGACCTGGTCGGCGATAGCGTCGACCTGGCAGGCGGAGAACTTGTCCTCGGGCGTATGCGAGACCGGGTCGACCTTGTGCATGGTCAGCTCGTTGCACTTGCCGATCCACCACTGGTAGGTCATGTAGACCGTGCCCTTGTTGATGCGATCGCTTATGTCGGCGCGGCTGTATACCTGGCCGCGGCGGCTGTGGATCGAGACGATGTCGCCGTTCTTGATACCGCGCGCCTGGGCGTCCGCGGGATTCATGCGAACAAAGCCGGGCTCGTCGGCAAGCAGCGCCAGCGTCTTGCAGTTGCCGGTCATCGAGCGACAGCTGTAGTGGCCGACCTCGCGGACGGTGCACAGGATGAGCGGGTACTCATCGTCGGGAAGCTCGGAGGGCGCCTCCCAGTCGTGTGCCATCAGGTTGGCGCGGCCGTCCTTGGTGGTGAACTTGCCACCAGCGAACATGTCGGGCGTACCGTGGTCGTTCACATCGGTGCTCTTGACGGGCCACTGGGCGTAGCCGCCCTCGGGAGCCATCTTCTCGTAGGTCGCGCCCACAAAGTTGGGGCACAGGCTAATGCACTCGTTCCAGATCTGCTCGGTGTTGTCGTAGTGCATGGGGTAACCCATGCGCGTAGACAGATCCGCGAAGATCTCCCAGTCGTGACGGCACTCGCCCTTGGGCGGAACGGCCGCGTCAAAGTGCTGGAAGCTACGGTCGGATGCGGTAAAGACACCCTCGTGCTCGCCCCAAGAGGTGGCAGGTAGGATGACGTCGGCGAGCATGGTCGTCTGCGTCATAAAGATGTCCTGGCAGATGAACAGATCCAGCTCGGAGAGCGTCTTGCGCATTCCGGCCGAATCGGGCTCGGTTTGCACCGGGTCCTCGCCGTAGTTGTAGAAGCAGTGCACCTTGCCCTCGTCGACCAGGTGGCCCAGGTCGGTGAGCTTGTAGCCCTCCTCGAGCGGGAGCTTTTCCTCGGGCACGCCCCAAGCCTTGGCAAACTTGGCACGCACTGCCGGGTCGGTGACCTTCTGGTAGCCAGGGTACAGGTTGGGCAGCATGCCCATATCACAGGAGCCCTGGACGTTATTCTGGCCACGCACGGGCGCGAGACCGGAATTGGGTTTGCCGATCTGGCCGGCAACGCAGGCGATGGAGGCGATGGTGTGCACCGTCTTCAGGTTCTGCTTCTGCTGGCATACGCCCATGCCCCAGCCAATGATGGCAGAGGGCTTCGCCGTGGCGTACATCTCGGCAGCTTGGTGGATCAACGCGGGCTCGACACCCGTGATGTCCTGTACGGATTCGGGAGTGTAGTTCTTGATGGTCTCCCACCACTCGTCAAAGCCGTTCGTGTGCTCGGCGACGAATTCCTTGTCGTAGAGGCCATCGTTGACCAAGCAGTTGGCAAAGGCGTTGAGGAACGCGACGTTGCAACCATTCTTGATCGGAAGGTAGAGATCGGCGATACGCGCGGTTTCGATATGGCGCGGATCGGCGACGATGATCTTGCAACCCTTTTCTTTGGCTCGCACGATACGCCTTGCGACGATGGGGTGCGAATCGGCAGGGTTATAGCCGAAGAGGAAAATGCAGCCCGCATCCTCCATACCGGGGATGGAGCATGACATGCAACCTGAACCAACCGTGTCCATCAGACCGAGGACAGTAGGGCCGTGTCAAGTACGGGCGCAGTTGTCCACGCTGTGGGTGCCGATGCACGCACGCGTAAACTTCTGCATGACGTAGTTCGCCTCATTGCCGCCGCCTCGCGAAGAGCCGGTGGTCATGACAGCGTTAGGACCATATTCGTCAATTATGGCCTGCATCTTAGATGCGGTGAAATCCAGTGCCTCGTCCCAGCTTACGCGCTCAAGATCCGCGCCCTTGGTGCGGCGGATCATCGGGTGCAGTACGCGAGGAGTCAAGATCTTGGTGTCGTTGATGAAGTCGTAGCCGCTCATGCCCTTAAGGCACAGCTCGCCCTGATTGGTGATGCCGTTGAGCGGTTCGGTACCCACGACCTGGCCGTTTTGGACCAAGAGGTTAAACTGGCAACCGGCGCCGCAATACGGGCAGATCACTTTATGCTTCTCCATGACACCCTCCTTCCTTTCTCTGCTACCGATTAATCGGTACTTATTTGACAATCGTTGGGCTTGTATGGCCGCCCGCCTACGCCTCGTTTTCGATGGTGGCGCGGGCACGCTCGGCAGTCAGTTCCGCCAGGCGCTCATCGTCTACCAGGGTGAGGCCCTTGGTCGGGCACGCCTCGGCACACGCCGGACCGCCGGGACGGTCCACGCACAGGTCGCACTTGAGCACGAAGCTCTTGGTCTGCGAACCCACGCGAACGTCGCCCATCAAGACCGGAACCTGCGTGGTCGCCACGCTCACGGCGCCAAAGGGGCATGCCATGACGCAGCTCTTGCAGCCGATGCAGTTGTCCTCGTTGACGCCGATGCGATGGTTCTTTGGATCAAAGAACAAGGCGCCCGTAGGACAGGCCTTCGCGCACGGGGCATCCTCGCAGTGATGGCAAGCCACCGGTGCGGAGATCTCGTACGTACGCGTCACGCGCAGGCGCGGCGCGGCGATGTTACCGGGGATGTCGTGCGCCTCGATACACGCCGCCATGCAGGTTTGACACCCAATGCAGCGCGAAGAATCGGCTACGACTCGCTTATTACCCATGTTGTTCACTCCCTCCTGAATCCCTTGTCGGAGAGACCCTGTCGACATTGACCCAAGCCGCCCGTGGCCTGGCATCGACGTATCGAATGCATACGGCGAAACATGCACTCGGTAGAGTTTCTCCAACGATATACAGGTTAAATATACGCAGTTGCAGGGGCAAACTTGAGCATAGGCCCTGCAATACGAGTGTATTGCAGGGGTTTGGGCTGGTTGGGATTATTCTCTGGAAGCTATAAAGGCGAGTGTATTACACGCGTACGCCCAAGAAAGATTTCACGCTCATTTCTGAAGGATGTAGTACGTTTGTAATATCGTTTACACTCAATTACTCTAGTGCAATAAAGTAGTGGTTGTAAGATTGGCTATTATTAGCCGTTGCTGTATATGACTATTCATATTGCACGCTCATTAAGGGAGGCCAGTGATGTCATCGACTCAAAAACGAGCCATCCTGCAGGTGCGCATTCGCGAGGAAGACAAGCAACATGCCGAGCGTCTCTACGACGCCATGGGCACATCGCTCGCCGAGGCCGTCCGTCTTTTTGTCGCGCAGAGCATTTTGATGCACAAGCTTCCCTTTCAGCCGGTCGCCGTGCGCTCAAAGGACGGCACCGCCGCCTATGGATCGCTCAAAGCATATGGGGACCCCAATCGCCGCTCCGAGGAGCGTAACGCCTGGATTGAGTACCTTGCTACAGAAAGCGACGATTCGATTTTGGGTCCCGAGGAAGTAGATATCCATGAGTAGCACCATCATCGACGAGACCGTCATCCTACGCTACCTGCTTGACGACGACGAGGTCCTGTCACCGCGCGCCGCCAAGGTCATCGCCACGCGCACCGCTCGCGTCTACCCCGAGATCATCACGCGCGTCGCCGTTACGCTGCGTGACGTCTACAAGGTCCCGCGTGTGGAGATTGCGACGGCCATGACCAAGCTACTCGATGACGTCATGGTCGACGAGCCCACCGTTGTCTCCCTTGCCGTCAAACTCTTTGGCAAGACCCATATGGACTTTACCGACTGCCTCCTCGCCGCCCGAACCGCCATCTACAACGATGATGTCGTGAGCTTTGGCAAACCCATCATCCAAGGCATGATCGACTACCGCCGCCAGCGCCAAACCGCTGCCGACGCCCGCGACCGCGCCGCCGAAGCCCGCAGTCACAGCACCGACGCCGCCATCGACAAGCTCCGCCACCGCCCCCGCAGCTAACCCCATCCCCTTCTAAGTTGCGGTGAAATACGGACTGTTT
>CABTZA010000014.1 GCA_902489225.1 uncultured Collinsella sp. | reverse complement strand
GGCTCGTGAACCCAACCTTTCGAAATCGCAACGGAGGTGCGCCCGGCAAGGGAACCGGGCGCACGGGAGGGAAAGCGAGGCTACTCGCCGAGCTTGGGATGCAGCAGCGACGGCGCAGCGCCGAGCAGCATCTTGGTGTAGGGGTCCTGAGGGTGCTGGAAGACCTGCTTGGCCTCGCCCTGCTCGACGATCTTGCCGCCATTCATAACGATGATGTCGTCAGAGATATAGCGGACCGTCTGGATGTCATGGCTGATGAACACCATGGCCAGGCCGAGCTCCTTCTTAAGGTCGGTCAGCAGGTTCAGAATCTGCGCGCGGACCGAAACGTCCAGAGCCGAGGTGGGCTCGTCGGCGATGATGGCATCGGGGTTCAGCGACAGGGCGCGCGCAATTGCGACGCGCTGGCGCTGGCCGCCCGAAAGCTGGCCGGGAAGAACCTCGGCGGCGGAGCTGGGCAGACCGGTGAGCTCCAAGAGCTCCTTGACGCGCTTCTCCTGCTCGGCCTCGGTACCCAGGTTGTGGACGCGCATGGGGTCGAGCAGTTGCTCGCGAACGACCATGCGGGGATTGAGCGCCGTGGCCGGGTTCTGGAACACGACCGAGATGACGCGACCCATGTGGCGACGGTCCTCGGCGGTACGTTTGGTAACGTCCTTGCCCTTAAAGTAGACCTTGCCGCTCGTGGGGGCCTGCAGGCCGCACATGACGTTGGCGGTGGTGGACTTTCCGCAACCAGACTCGCCGACGATGCCGATGGCCTGTCCGGGCATGAGCTTAATCGTTACACCCTGGACGGCGTGAACCAGGTTGGGGTGCAGAATCGAGCCGGTACGGGTCCTAAAGGTGACGTGGACGTCATCAAGGAAGATGATCGGCTCGACGCCGTTGACTGCGGTCTCGCTCATCTACATCACCTCCGCGTGAGGGGTCAAACCATTTGCCTTGAGCACCTCGTCGGGGAGCTCGGAATAGAAGTGCTCGGTGCCGGGCACGCGCTTGAAGACCGGACGGGTGTCCAGGCCAATGCGCGGATGGCTCGAGCGGGGCGCGAAGCGATCGCCCTTGGGGAAATCGCGCGGGCTCGGAACGGCGCCGGGCACCTGGTGCAGGCGGCCCGAACCGCTCTCGATGGACAGAACGGAACCCAGAAGACCGCGGGTGTACTCGTGGATCGGGTTAGTGAGCAGCTCCTTGGTGGGTGCCTGCTCGATAACCTGACCGGCGTACATAACCGTGATGTTATGGGCAACCTCGGCGACCAGAGCCAGGTCATGCGAAACGAAGATCATGGCAAAGCCGAGCTTGGCCTGAAGATCGTTAAGCAGCTTGATGACCTGCTTCTGGACGGTAACGTCCAGAGCGGTCGTGGGCTCGTCGCAGATGACCAGTTTGGGGTCGCGGGTAAGGGCCATAGCGATCAGAACGCGCTGACGCTGACCACCGGAAAGCTCATGCGGATAGCTCTCGAGCGTACGCTTGGGGTCGAGGCCCACGAGCTCCAGGAGCTCCTCGGCGCTACGGGTACCGCCGCGCTTGGTGAGCTGCTTCATCTGGGCGGAAATGAGCATGGAGGGGTTGAGCGAGGACAGGGCGTCCTGATAGACCATGGCGATATCGGTACCGCGCAGGCCGAACCACTCCTTCTTGCTCATCTTGAGCAGGTCGCGGCCCTCCCAGAGAACCTCACCGGAAAGATGCTCGTCATCGTCGGTCAGGCCCATGATGGCCAGCGTGGTGATGGACTTACCGCAGCCGGACTCACCGACCAGGCCCATGGTCTGGCCAGGACGGACATCAAAGTTGACATGATCGACGACGTTGATATCACCGTGGTGCTCAAACTGGATGCAGAAATCACGGACCGAAAGGATCGGCTCAACGGACTCATCGGGCACATGGCGGTCGTTACGCTTGAGCTCGACATCGCGCAGGGCGCCAAGACGGGCGGACAGGGACTGAGCCTGCTCCTTGTAAGCGCGAACGGGGTCGGAGACCAGCAGGTCGGCCTCGCGGCGCTTGGAGGAATCGGTCGGATCCAGGGCGGCGGAGGGAGCAGCGGCCATGGCGTCGGTAATGCCCTCGGAGAGGATGTTGAGCGCCAGGCAGGTGATCATGATAGCCAGACCCGGGAACAGCGCCTGCCACCAACGGCCAGCGAGCACGCCACCGCGGGCGTCGGCGAGGATGTTGCCCCAGGTAGCGGTGGGCTCCTGGATACCAGCGCCGATAAAGGTCAGCGAGGCCTCGAAGATGATGGCGTCGGCGACCAGGGTAACGGTGAAGACCATGATCGGGGCGATGCAGTTACGCAGAACATGCTTGATCAAAATCCACGGAGCCTTGGCGCCGGAAACGATGACCGCGCGGACATAGTCCTCGCCGTACTCGGACACGATGTTGGCGCGCACGATACGGGCAATCTGCGGAGTGTACATAAAGCCAATGGCGAAGATGATCGACGGCACGGAATTGCCCAGGATGGAGACGAAGACGGCAGCGAGGGCGATGCCCGGGATGGACATGATGATGTCCAGGATGCGCATGATCGCCTCGGAAACGGACTTGCGCGAAACCGCCGCGAGGGCGCCCACGACCGAGCCGCAGACCAGAGCCATGGCAGTAGCACCGAAGCCGATGATCAGCGAGTAACGGCCACCGTAAAGCATACGCGACAGGATGTCGCGGCCCTTATCGTCGGTACCGAAGATAAATCCATTGCCGGGAGCCTGGCGAGCAGTGAAAATCTCGACCGGGCTATAGGGGGCAAGAAGGGGCGCCAGAATCGCGGTCAGGGCGACCAACACCAGCACGACGGCGGCAATCTTAGAAGACAGCGTCATCTTCTTCCAGCCACCGAGCTTGAGCCCCTTGGAGGCAGCCTTCTCGAGCTGCTCGGTTTGCTTCTCTCGAATCTTTACCATAATCTACACCGTCCTGATGCGCGGGTTGATGAGCAGGTAGAGCATGTCAACCACGATGTTGATGATGATGAAGGCAAGAGCAACGACGATGACGACGCCCTGAACCAGGTTCGCCTCGTTGCCCTGAACGCCCTGCAGAATCGCAGTACCCATGCCGGGGAGGTTGAAGATGACCTCGATGACGACGGCGCCGCCCATAAGGTAACCGATCTTAAGACCGAGGGTGGTGACCGGGGTGATCAGCGCGTTGCGCAAAACGTTGATGCCGACGACGACCTTCTCGGGAACGCCGGCGCCACGGGCCATGCGGACGTAGTCCTTGTCGAGCTCCTCAACCATGGCCGTACGCACGATACGAGTCATCTGGCCCGTCAGCGGGAATGCCAGAGCGATAGCGGGCATGATCATACGTCCCAGATAGCCAGCCGGATTGGTGGTGAAGTGAGGCAGAGCACCGGATGCCGGGAGCACCTTAAGGTAGGAAGAGAACAGCAGAATCAACAGAACGGCAAGCCAGAACGACGGGGTTGCCAAGCCGGCGATGGAAAAGACGCGGATCACTTGGTCCGGCCATTTATCGCGATACAGTGCCGCGATGACGCCGAGCAAAAACGAGACGACCGCGCCGATGGCAAGACCGATGAAGGTCAGCTGCATCGTGACGGGCAGGGCCGCGGAGATGCGCTTGGCAACGGAGTTGCGAGCAGCACCATAGGTGCCCATGTCACCATGGATCAGATCGCCCATGTAGCGCACGTAGCGCACGGGCCAGGGGTCGTCCAGACCATACTTCTCATGGTACTCGGCAACCGCCTCGGGCGAGGCACCGTCACCCAACGCCGTATAGGCGGGGGCGGGCTTGGAGAACGACATAAGGAAGAACACCAGGACGGGGACGCCCAATGCCATGATCGGCAGCGCCACGAGACGCCTTCCAATCAAACGTAGAAAGTTGTTCACGTTCTCTCCCCTTTCTTTTGTCGGTAGGACCAACTGGTATATGAGTATGGATACTCATTACAAGACCCGAGCGACATCGAGGCCGCCCGGGTCTTTGTTTCAACTATGAGGACGTTGCCTTACGACCGACGCCCCACATATGACTCAAACGAGTCTTAGGCCTTGACGGTCGCGACGCCCCTGAAGGACATGCTCGTCGTGCCGATGCCCTTGAAGCCATCGAGGGCCTCGCCGTTGGGCGCGGTAGACGGATCGTCCCAGGAAGCGGAGACGGTCTTGACGTGGACAACGGGGTACAGAACAGCGTTGTCGGCGATGATGTCGAAGCACTCGTTCCACTTCTTCTGCTGCTCGTCGCCCTCGGCGGCAAGAGCCTCGTCCATGAGACCGTGGAGCTTCTCCCACTCAGCGGACTCCCTCCACGGGCAACGGGTCTGCATCCAGACGTTGTCGCCGTACCACCAGTTGAGCAGCAGGTCGGGGTCAGCGCCGAAGCAGGACGGATCGCCAGGGGCAAGGAGGATATCGTAGGCCTCGCCGCCGTCGATGGCAGCGTAGGTGGCCGGCGAGGTATCGGTCTGGATGGTCACCTCGAAGCCGAGAGCGTCGAGGTCGTTCTTGACCTGGGCGGCCATGCCCTTAATCTGCTCGTTGTCGGTGGTGCGCAGGGTGATGGCACCCGGGGTGATGCCGGACTCCTCGATGAGCTTCTTGGCCTTCTTGGCGTCGGTCTTGTACACCGTGGAAGCCTCATGATAGTTGGTGAAGCTCTTGGGCAGGTAGCAGCTGGCAGCGGTGGCAAGGCCGGCGAAGGTGTTGGTGATCATCTTCTCGGTGTCGAGCGCGTACATGACGGCCTGACGGACCTTGACGTTGTTCCAAGGCTCCTTGGCGACGTTGAACATGATGAAGCGGGTGCCGAAGCCCTGGACGTTGTCGATCTTGCAGCCAGCGCTCTCGAGCTGGTCGACGGCGTCAGCGGTGACGAGCTCCATAACGAGCGTGGAGCCTTCCTGCTGGGCGGTAACGCGAGCGGTGGGGTCGGTCAGGATGCTGTACTGGATCTTCTTATCCTCGGCAGCATACTCACCGTTGTACTCGGGGTTGGGAACCAGGGTGATCTCGGTATCGGAGATAGAGTCGTACATCCAGGGGCCGGAACCGATCGGCTGCTTGGCGCGATCCTCCTCGGACTGAGTAGCCGGGGTAACACGGATGATGGCCAGACGATCCTTGAGCAGGGAGAAGTTGGGGACCTTGGTCTTGACCGTTACAGTGCTGGCATCCTTGGCCTCGATGGACTCGAAGGGCTGGAAGAACGGAGCATAGGTAGCGGAAGCAGCGCAAGCGGTGTAGGAAGCGACGACGTCGTCAGCAGTGACCTCGGTACCATCGGAGAACTTGGCGCCCTTGCGGATGGTGACCTCGAAGGTAGTGTCGTCCACGGACTTGGGATCGTCGGTGGCGAGCTCGTTGAAGGTGCTGTAGTCGTGGTAATCGATGCCGTAGAGACCCTCGACGACGTGCCAGTTAGCACCCAGGCCCACAGCGGAGCCGGTGCTGGCGGGATCGAAGCTGGACGGAGCGTAAGCGGAACCAGCGGTAATCACACCGCCGCCACGGTTGGCGGAATCGGCGGAACCGGAAGCGGAACCCTCGTCGTTGGAGCTGCCACCGCAGCCGGTGAGACCAAGCCCTGCGACAGCAGCGACGCTGCCGGTGAGGCCGAGGAACGAACGCCTGGACATACCCTTGTTGATGATGGCCATGTCTTCTCCTATCAATAGAGAATCTTACCCGGGAGCACCTAGACTTGCCCCCGCGCAACTTGCGGACGATATATACCTTACCTACCGACGAACCCAACTGAGGTGCCGCGCTCGGCGACCGATACATACATACGCTTGAACGGTATTTACTACCGTTCACCGAATTCATTGACAAACGATTCGCCAGACAGTATGTATCGACGAGGTGAGATATCAGTCATCGTCAACCCGCAGGATAGCAGGGTTGTTCACCATGGCTAGTCAAACGTTTTAGCGTTAATAAAACCCGAAATCGACAGGTAATCGCCGCGAAATAAATGATTGAAAATCGGCCAATCATGTATATCAGTTGTTTAGAAGCACGTTTAGTTTTCGGAACGGTTGGCCGATGCCTGGGCGCGTTCGGCATTCCATGCAACAAGTGCCTCGTGGACCGCTTTGGCGACATCGGCCGGAACGCCTCGAACTTCCGCGATCTCTTGCTCGCTCGCCGCGCGCAAACGCTTCATCGAGCCAAAATGGCGCATAAGGGCACGTTTTCTGGTGGGTCCCACGCCTGGAACGTCATCGAGTACCGAAACCGTCATGGCTTTATCGCGCAATTCGCGATGGAACGTGATGGCAAAACGGTGCGATTCATCGCGCACCTGTTTGATTAGATAGAGCGACGCGGACCCGGTCGGAAGCACGACTGGAGTCTCGTCCCAAGGCACGAAAACCTCCTCATCGGCCTTTGCCAAGCCACAAACTGGTATATCGAGCCCAAGAGCCTCAAGTTGCTTGATCGCAGCGGTCAATTGCGGCTTACCGCCATCGACAACGAGCAAATCGGGGCGCGATCCAAAGCGCTCGTCGGCCATGCGCTCGGGAGCATAGCGTCGTCCCAAAACCTCGGACATCGACACGAAGTCGTTTGCCTCGTCCAATTCGGCCTGAATTTTAAAACGACGGTACTGGCTCTTGTCGGCGCGTCCGTTGGTAAACACCACCATCGAGGCGACGGTAAAGGTTCCGTGCAGCGTCGAGATATCGAAGCACTCGATACGCATCGGCGGCGCTGGCAGCGCCAGCGCGCTTTCGAGCTCCAGGAGCGCCTGATTGGTGCGGTCGTCAGCGTACCCCGTTCGCATCATGTAGCGCATGAGGGCATGGCGCGCATTTTTGGATGCCATATCGAGCAAACGGTGCTTTTCGCCACGCTGCGGCCTATGGAGATGGCAGGAACGCTCGCGCTTGCCCGCAAGCCATTCCCCCAGCGCCTCCGCATCCTCAAGCTCGACGGAAAGGTTGACCTCAGCTGGAATATCAGCCGTCTCGTCGTAATAGCGCTTAAGAAAGCCCGACTGGAGCTCTTCCTCGTCAACATCAAGACCCTTGTCGAGAATGAACTCGCAGGTGCGAACTGTTCGGCCCTCGCGAACGACGAAGACGCAAGCGGCGGAGATGGTCTCCTCGCGATAGAACCCGATGACATCGATATCGACACTGGAGGGAAAAACGACTTGCTGACGATCGTCCAGACCCCTGATGACCTCCAAACGACGTTTGACGCGTGCCGCGCGCTCAAAGTCGAGCGCCTCGGCGGCATCCGTCATCTCGGAGGTCAGCTCATCGACGACATCCTTGCGATGGCCCGACAAAAAGCGCTCGACACGCTTGACGTTCTTGGCATAGTCTGCCGGGGAAATCGCGCCGACACACGCACCCGGGCCGCGCCCGACATGGTAGTCAAAGCAGGGACGCCCGTTTTGCGCGCAAATCATATTGACGATGTCTTCCTCGCCCTTGTGGGACTCAACGATACGGCGACAACGACGCCACTCCGCACAGGATGCGGAGCAGATGGGAATAACCTTGCGCAGCGTATCTATCGTCTCACGTGCCGCACGGCTATCGGTATAGGGTCCAAAATAGCGCGTTCCCGGCTTATGACGCTCACGCGTATATTTGATAGCGGGATACAGGTCGCCCTTTGTAATGGCGATAAAGGGGTAGCTCTTGTCATCCTTGAGGTCGACGTTAAAGTACGGATGGTACTGACCAATCAAATTGCGCTCGAGCACCAACGCCTCATGCTCGGTCTCCACCACGATATAGTCAAAGCTCGCCACCAGCTGCATCATCAGCGGAATCTTTTGACGCTCATCCTGCAGTGTCACGTATTGACGCATGCGGGCGCGTAGGTTTTTCGCCTTGCCCACGTAGATGACATCGCCCTTGGCATCCTTCCAAAGGTAGCATCCGGGCTGTGTGGGAACGCGCGAAACCTGCTCGGCAAGCGTTGGAATGTTGTCGTGACCGGCCACGCGCACCTACTTGCGACGAAGCAGCGCCGAGACCTCGGGCATCTTAAGGACGACGGCAAGGCCAAAGGTAACAGCAAGCGAGACGACACCCGCAACGCAAACATAGCCAAGAGTAATCAGAATCGAACCGCCAAGCGCCCCGACAAAGTGCTCAAGCGCCCACATGACGCCGGCGCCTGCGGCAGCACCCAGGCCACCGAGCAAAAGGCCAAAGAAACCGCCATGTAGGATAGATTTGACCTGAAGGCCACGCAGACGACGACGCAGCCACCACAGCGAACAACCGACCAAGATCACGTAGTCGACGACATACGAAAGCGCGATTGCCGGCATGCCGAAGCCCAGCACAACGCCAAACAGCAGAACCGAGCCGGCCTGGCCGATGGCAGAATACAGGCAATAGCGGCTATAGGGCTTCATGTCGAGCAAGGCAGAGAAGCTCTTCTGCATCAACACGACCACGCCGTAGAGCGGCAGCGAGAGCGCCAGGTAGACAAGGTACTCGGACACCAGCGTCACGCCGGATTCATCGAACTTGCCAGCACAGTAGATCATGTTGAGCGGACGCGCGAAGACAATCAGGTACAGCGCGAACGGAATCAGGAAGAACAGCATCTGGGCGACGCCACGCGAAATGCCCGTGCGAACGCTGTCGTAATCCTTCTCCTGCGCGTCGTGAGAGAGCTCGGTATAGAGCGCCGTCGAAAGCGAGGCGGCAATCAGCGCGTAGGGCAGCGTGTACCACAGGCGCGCATAGGCGATGACGGAAGGACCAGTCTCGGGCTGGACCACCAGCGCGGCAGCGTTGGTGATAGAAGTCGAGACAAACATGCACACCGTGGCGAGCAGCGTCGGGATACCGAGCGCAATCGTCTGCCGCAGTGCGGGGTCCTTAAAGTCGATATGGATATGGGGATGCACGCCGTGCTTGCCAAGCGCGGGGATCTGACATGCCATCTGAACAAAGACACCGAGGGTCGTACCGGCCGCAATCAAGATGATGCCGGCACGTTCGCCAAACTGTGCGGACACGGGCGCAAAACCCATAAAGCTCGCAATGACGATCACATTGTTGAGGACCGGAGCAAACGTCGACCAGAAGTAGTCGCGGTGTGCGTTGAGAACGCCCGAGAACACCGAGCCCAAACCATAAAACAGAATCTGGATGGCAAAGAAACGGAACATGAACGCAGCGGTATCCATGCTGCCGCCGTCACCCGAAAGGAACGATTGCGTCCAGATAAAGCCCGGGGCGAACACGGTCCCCAGCAACGAAATGCCACCCAGCACCAAAAGCAGAATGCCGAGCAGGTTGCCCACGTACTCGTTTGAGGCCTCGCGACCCTGCTCACGCCTCACGCCCATGTACACGGGCAAAAACGCCGTCACGAGCATGCCGCCCATCACGAGTTCGTAGAGCATATTGGGCAGGTTGTTGGCGACCTGATAGGAGGACGAGAGTAGCGACATGCCGATAGCGGCCGCCATTGCCCACGTGCGGATAAAACCGGTGACGCGAGACACGATAGTCAGGATGGTCATAAGCCCGGCGGAACGACCAACCGTGGAGTAGTCCGACGAGCCCATGTCGTCAGTGTCATCTCGCGACGAAGAAGCTTCGGATGAGGGTGTCTGAGGCGCAGATTCTTTTGCAAAATGAGCTCCGCGCTTCAATTCTTCCTGCGGCATCGCTCAGTCCTCTCTCGTAATCGCGGCAACCGTCGCCCCGCAAAATGCAATTAAATCATCGGGTGCAAGCTCGAGCTGATAACCACGCTTGCCTCCCGAAATAAAAATGGTATCCCAAAGGACACATGTCTCATCAATGAGCGTCCGGTAGCGTTTTTTCATACCGACCGGGCTGCAGCCGCCGCGAACGTAGCCAGTCGCCGCAAGCAAATCCTTCACATGCATCATGGCCAAGGACTTCTCCCCCGCGGCACGCGCGGCGGACTTTAGATCGAGCTCGTCGGCAACAGGGATGCAGCACACGACATAGTCGTTGGACGGTGTCACACAGACCAAAGTCTTAAATCCTTGACCGGGCTCCTCGCCAAGCTGCTCCGAAATCGCGACCCCCAGGCCCACCGACTCATCGCCATCGTCTTCGTACGTATGTAGAACATAGGAAATGCCGGCGCTTTCCAGCTCGCGCATCGCATTGGTTTTTGGCGTCTTTACAGCCTTTGCCATGACATATCCTTTCCCTCGCATTCGGACGCAAGGATTAAGTATATGTCCAATTCGGCTGCATACGTCACTTCGGCACAGCAAGCGCCATCGAATCACAAGGAGTCGATGGCGCCCATAAACTGAATCGCCTATTTATTGAGCATCAAGTTGAGCCTGGCGCTCCCGGTCACGCCTGAGCAACGGCGCCAAAAACTTGCCCGTATAACTCTGCGGACAGTCCGCAACCTGCTCCGGTGTACCCGAAACCACGACGGTTCCGCCGCCGTTACCGCCCTCGGGACCCATATCGATCAGGCGGTCGGCAACCTTGATGACATCAAGGTTGTGTTCAATCACCAGCACCGTGTTGCCCGCATCGACCAAGCGCTGCAGTACATCGAGCAGCTGGCGGACGTCCTCAAAATGAAGGCCGGTCGTCGGCTCGTCCAAAATATAGAACGTCTTGCCCGTCTGGCGTCGATGAAGCTCCTTGGCGAGCTTTACACGCTGCGCCTCGCCGCCCGAAAGCGTCGTGGCGGGCTGGCCCAGGCTCACGTAGCCCAAGCCTACATCGTACAGCGTCTGGAGCTTGCGCTTAATCTGCGGGATATTCCCAAAGAAGGCCAGCGCCTCGGTAACGCTCATGTCGAGCACGTCCGAGATGGTCTTGCCACGATAGGTGACCTCGAGTGTCTCGCGGTTGTAGCGTTTACCGCCGCAAACTTCGCAGGGAACGTAGATATCGGGAAGGAAGTGCATCTCGATCTTGATCTGTCCGTCGCCCTTGCACGCCTCACAGCGCCCGCCACTCACATTAAAGGAGAAACGACCTGGCGAGTAGCCGCGCGCCTTCGACTCCGGCGTACTCGCAAACAGTGCGCGAAGATCATCCCACAGGCCGATATAGGTAGCAGGGTTGGAACGCGGCGTGCGGCCAATCGGCGACTGGTCGATATCGATAACCTTATCGATACACTCGATGCCCTCGATTTTCTTATACGGACCCACAGGGCGCGTCGAGCGGTGAATGGCATTCGTAAGGGCAGGCGCAATGGTGTCGGTAACTAGGGAGCTCTTGCCCGATCCCGACACGCCGGTAACAACCGTAAGCGTACCAAACTCGATCTTGGCAGTAACGTTTTTGAGGTTGTTGGCTCGAGCGCCCGTAATTTTAAGGCAGCCGCGACCGGGTTTGCGCCGTTCATCAGGCACCCGGATCATTCGTTTGCCGGTCAGATAAGCGCCCGTCATCGACTCAGGACACGCCATGATATCGGCAGGCGTTCCCGCCGCGACTACGTGTCCGCCGTTGACGCCGGCGCCGGGCCCCATGTCGATCACGTAGTCGGCGGCACGGATTGTATCCTCGTCGTGTTCGACGACGATAACGGTATTGCCGATATCGCGCAGGCGCTCGAGCGTCTTGATCAGGCGCTCGTTGTCACGCTGATGAAGACCGATCGAGGGCTCATCCAGAATATAGAGCACGCCCATGAGACCCGCGCCGATCTGCGTTGCCAGTCGAATACGCTGTGCCTCGCCACCGGAAAGCGTCGCCGAGGCACGATCGAGCGTCAGATAGTCGAGTCCAACATCGACCAGAAAACGCAAGCGCTCCAGGATTTCCTTGACGATACGGCCGCCGATAAACCGTTGACGCTCGGTAAGTTCCAAGCCCTCAAAAAACTCGAGCGACTCACGGCACGACAGGCAACAAACCTCGTAAATGGACTTGCCGCCCACGGTGACGGCGAGCATCTCAGGGCGCAAACGAGCGCCGTGGCAGCTCGAGCACGGTTCCTCGCGAATGTACTTCTCCAGGCGCGCCTTGGTGTTCTCGTTCGTCGTCTCGGCATAGCGTTCGTACAGGATGTTGCGAACGCCCGAAAACTTTGTATCCCACTGGCTACGACGTCCGTCGAGCTTTTGGTAGTCGACCGAGATCTTCGTATCGCCCAGGCCATCCAAGAATGCACGACGCACGCGAGGGGGCAAGTCCTCCCACGGCGTATCGGCGCTCACCTTAAAGTGTTTGCAGACCGCAGCAAAAATCTGCGGATAGTAGTTCGAATTGCCAAACAGGCTACCAAAGACTCCGTCGGCAATGGACTTCGAGGGGTCCTCAATCAGCGCCTCGGCATCAACGGTTTTCTTAAAGCCCAGGCCGTCGCACTCAGGACATGCGCCATAGGGAGCGTTGAACGAAAAATCACGCGGCTGAAGATCGTCAATGGAGTGTCCATGCTCCGGGCACGCCAAGGCCAACGAATACTCCAGCAGTTCGCCCTCGGTCCCCTCGGGAGCATCGCGATCGGGCAGCATGTACACGTTTACATTGCCGTGCGCCAAGGCAGTCGCCTGTTCAACAGACTCGGCGATACGGCCCAGAGAATTCTCACGGATCACGATGCGATCGACTACGACCTCGATATCGTGCTTGAATTTCTTATCCAGATCGATCGGATCGTCGAACGAGCGCACTTCACCGTCGACACGCACGCGGCTAAAGCCCTCGGCGCGAAGGTCCTCAAACAGTTTGGTGTACTCGCCTTTTCGCCCGCGCACCACCGGTGCCAGCACAAACGCGCGGCGGCCCTCCCCCGCCGCCAAGACCTTGTCGGCAACCTGGTCGGTCGTCTGGCGCTCAATGACGCGGCCGCATTCGGGACAGTGCGGGGTGCCCACACGGGCGAACAGCAGGCGCAGATAGTCATAAATCTCGGTTACGGTGCCAACCGTAGAGCGAGGGTTTTTAGACGTCGTCTTTTGGTCGATCGACACCGCCGGCGAAAGGCCGTCGATTGAATCCAAGTCGGGTTTGTCCATCTGGCCCAAGAACTGGCGCGCATAGCTCGAAAGACTCTCGACGTATCGACGCTGGCCCTCGGCATAGATAGTGTCAAATGCCAGCGAACTCTTGCCCGAGCCAGAAAGACCGGTAATGACCACGAGTTGGTCACGCGGAATGGAAACATCGATATCACGGAGGTTGTGCTCACGAGCGCCGCGAATAACGATAGAAGAATCAGACATGGAAGCTCCTTGCCTCCTATTGCATCGAATCATACTGTCGATGAGTTTAGCGCACTCGACGCGCACAGATGTTCGTAATACAAGATTCGCAGACCTTTAGCTTTGCGTATCGGGCGCTTTGTTTCTCGAAATGCCGTGGAAAGGTTACAGTAATCTAATACTGAACTTAATTTGCCGTAACAGAGGAACGTCCATGACCGAAGATATCCCCCTTGAAATCACTTCGAGCGACATGGCCAATCTGCCCATATTCATCGCCGTCCTTATCGTGGCCATCGTCGTGGTGCGCGTACATTTTTCAATCAAACACAATGAAAAGCCGCCCATTGCCCGCGTCTTTTGGTGCGCGACGCTCCTCATCCCGCTCGGCATGGTAGCTGCATGGATTACGAATCAATTGCTCGTAAATGAGGACAATTCCCTATGGGTCCTTTCTTATTCGGCGCTCGGTGCTACCGCCGTCATACTTCTTGTCGAGCCCTTGGTTTCGGGACTTATCGACCAAACCGATCTTGCGACGGGAACGGTTGCCTGTATTTGCCGTGACATCCTTGTCATCGCCGCTGTTTCAGCGCTCTCGTTCGTTTCACTCGAAATTGCCTGTAACGAAACGTTCTATCGCATTCCCGCCAACTCATTCGGGTTTTCCGTCGGGCTGCTCGCGACGGTTCTGCTCTCCCTTTATTTGCTGGGACAGCGTCATGGAGGCGTCATGGCCCTCGTGCCCGTCGCCTGTTGCATCCTTGGCATTGCCGAGCACTTCGTCATAACGTTTAAAGGCGAGGCCATCCTGCCAAGCGATATCTTGGCCCTTGGCACCGCAATGGAAGTGAGCGAGGGATACGAGTTTACCTTTACCGCCGGAATCGTAACCTCTCTAGCCCTGCTGGAGATTTCCCTGGGGCTTCTTTCGCTTATCCGACCGAGAAAGCTCCGTACGCCCACCCATGTCTTCCCCGCAATCGCCGCTAACCTCTGCGCTTTTCTGCTAGTGACCGTTGTGGGGCTCTCGGGCTTTTCCAGCATCGACTTGGAGCAGGCGCTGAATTTTGGATTTGACCGTTGGCAGCCCATCACCACGTATGCGTCTCAGGGTTTTATCACTTCGTTCACCGAAATGGTCAACGAGTTGCCCATTGAGAAGCCCGAAGACTATACGCCCGATGAGGCGCAGAGCATCGAGCAGGAGCTCGCCGCCACCTACGACAGCACGTATGGCTCGAGCGAGCAGCGCGCGGCGGCTGTTGCCCAGTTCAATGAAATCAAGCCGACGATTGTTGCCGTCATGAATGAGAGTTTTAGCGACCTTTCGTGCTTTGAGCAGCTCCAGGCGGCCGGGTACACCGGCCCCGCATTCTACAACTCGCTTCCCGACACACTTGTTCGCGGCACCATGCTCGCTTCGGTCGCCGGTGGCGGAACGGCGAACTCCGAATTCGAATTTTTGACCGGAGCGACAACGGCCTTTGTCGGATTAGGCAAAATCCCCTATCAGCTGTATCAGATGAATGGCGTCAACAGCCTGGCAAAGGACCTTAAAGAGCTTGGGTATACCGCTACCGCTATGCACCCGCAAAACCCCGTCAACTACCATCGAGATAAAATCTATCAGCAGCTGGGCTTTGGAGACTTTCTTTCAATCGGCGATTTCGAAGGTGCGCCCTGTTACCATGCCGGCGTATGCGACTACGCCACCTACGACAAGATACTCGACCTGCTTAGAACCGACGAAGCCCCGCAGTTCATCTTTGACGTCACGATGCAAAATCACGGCGGCTACGACTATGGCACCGTTCCCGCCGAAGAGTTGACAAACTATTGGGTCGAGGGAGCCAGCGAGGGCGCCAATAGCGCGCTCAATACCTATCTTACTTGCATCAACGCATCCGACCGGGACCTCGAGTACTTTATCAACGAGCTCCGCAATATCGGCAGACCGGTTGTCCTTGTCTTTTTTGGCGACCATCAGCCGAGCGCCGCAACGGCTCTCAACGACGAGCTGTACCCTCAGGAAGATACGGCAAGCCACGCTTTCCGTATCTATCAGTCGACATATTTTGTCTGGGCTAACTATGAAATCGCCGGCAATACCGAGCTCAACGTCTACGACACCGTCGGGGCAAACGAGGTTGCAGCCATTACCCTTAATAAGATCGGCGCCCCGCTCACCGACTATCAAAAGGCTCGGCTTGCAACAAGGTCAGATGTGCCCACCATCAATGTCGCCGGCTACCTTGGTGCCGACGGGCTGCGCTACGACTTGGAATCTGAAGACAGCCCATACGCCTCGACGATCGACAAGCTGCAGCGCATGCAATACCTCGAGTTCGCCAGCAAAGTTCAGTAAGCCCGCCCATTCGCTTGGACCCATCGTATTGCAAGCACGCTCGGCCCAAATGCATCGTAAATGACTCCCGCTCGCAAACGAGGGTACAATGACGCTCGTGTCACATCACGGGGCCCCGGCCCCAACATATACAAAGGAGTCATACATGGGTTGCGAGCACGCACAGGCCGCCGGCGGACAAACGTCGCCGTCGCAATTTGAGGAGAATACGCTGTCCGAGGTCAAACGCGTCATCGCCGTGCTTTCCGGCAAGGGCGGTGTCGGCAAGTCGTTTGTCACCGGTGCCATCGCCACCGAGCTTGCCCGTCACGGCCACAAGGTCGGCGTCCTCGATGCCGACATCACCGGTCCCTCTATCCCCAAGATGTTCGGTATGAGCGGACGCCACGTCCATGCCCTTGGCAACCTCATGCTGCCTGAAATCTCCGAGCACGGCGTCAAGGTCATGAGCTCCAACCTTCTGCTCCAAAACGAGACCGACCCCGTCCTTTGGCGCGGTCCGGTCATCGCAGGCGCCATTAGGCAGTTCTGGAGCGAGACCTCGTGGGGCCCCATCGACTACCTGCTGGTCGACATGCCTCCGGGAACAGGCGACGTCGCGCTCACCGTCTTCCAGTCACTGCCCGTCGACGGCATCGTTATCGTCACGAGCCCGCAGGATCTGGTCTCGATGATCGTCGCCAAGGCGGTCAACATGGCCGAGAAGATGAACGTCCCCATTCTGGGCATCGTCGAGAACATGAGCTATATTGAGTGCCCCGACTGCGGCAAGAAGATCGAGGTCTTTGGCAAGAGCAAGCTCCCCGAGGTCGCAGAGCGCTATAACCTCGACATCTTGGGCACGCTTCCCATCAATCCGTCACTCGCCGAGGCCTGCGATAAGGGCGAGGTCGAGACCGCGCTGCCCGATGGCATGTTGCCCAAGGCAGTCTCTGCCGTCGAGGCTATTACCCCGCACGAGACCGACGAGGCCTAAGTGAACACGAGCGCCTTCTATGACGTCCTGGTAATCGGCGGCGGGGCTTCAGGCCTCGCCGCCGCCATTACGGCCGCACGTGCTGGCAAAAGCGTCTGCATCGTTGAGCGCGATGTCGCCTGCGGCCTTAAGCTCCTTGCGACCGGTAACGGCCGCTGCAACCTCTCCAACGAATCGATTGATCCTCAGCGGTATAACCACCCCGCATTCGTCGAATCTGTCATGGGCCCCCAACCCGAACAAGAGCTTATGGGTTTCTTCTCCTCGCTGGGCATCATGACAACCTCCGAGGAAGGCCGACTGTACCCGCGCTCCCTTCGCGCCGAATCGGTGCGCGACGCGCTTCTCAACGTTTGCGACCGCCTAGGTATCACCTTAATCTGCGGAGCCAACGTTGCCTCGGCGCACAAAGCTTCCGAAGGCTGGACACTCCAAATAGACCGTCCAGCGCGGGCACTCAAGGCAAAAAAGCACGACGACCGAAAATCGGAGCTCCGCTCGCTTCGGAAAGCGCTCGCCGATGTCCCTCGCAAGAACGAGGCCCTGCAGGCACATACCGTAATTATCGCCACGGGTGGCAACCCCACCGGTATCGCCGATACGTTTCGCCTCCCCCTCACTTCGCTGCGCCCCATCCTCTGCCCCGTATCGGCAACGGTCGTCGGCGATCGGGCGGCACTCAAGACGTTGGATGGCCTGCGCGTCCGCGCCCGCTTGACGCTCGCCCGCAATCATAATGAGCTCTGGCACGAAGACGGTGAAGTCCTGTTTCGAACCTTCGGCATCTCGGGCGTCGCTGTCTTCAACCTCTCCCGTCGTATCCAGCACGGCGATACGATCTTGCTCGACGTTTTCCCCGACCTCTCCAAAGACGAGCTGCTCGATATGCTCAACCGGCGCGTTGAGCTGCTCGGCTGCTTTTCGCCCCGCGATCCCCGTTGGCTCGACGGCATGCTCGCCCCGCAACTCTCCCGCGTCGTCTGCACAGCGTTCGAGCAGTGCCATCCAGGCTCCAACGATGTCATCCACCTGGTCTCGATCCTCAAGCACTTTAAGTTGCTCGTCGAGGGAACAGCCGAGGAGCGCTCGGCGCAGGTCACGCGTGGTGGCATATCTGTCGAGAGCATCTCAACACCCAGCCTACGCGCGCGCAGCGTTGTCGACGCCCCGCTTTACGTCTGCGGCGAAGCGCTCGACATCGACGCCGATTGCGGAGGCTTTAACCTTGCGTGGGCATGGCTCTCGGGCATTCGCGCTGCAAGCAGCCTGTAGCCGCGCAGTCTATAATCAAAAACGCATTCGGGCCGTCTGGGATACCGGACGGCCTCTTTCTTGCCTCTAAGGAGACCTCGATGATCGAAATCACCCAAGTCAACGCTTCGCTCGATGAAGTCGGCGATGAAAATGCCTGCCTCATTGTTGGCAAGCGAGTCGCCAAGCGCGTCCTACGTTGCAAGGACTCCGAGATCAAGTCCATCGAGCTCCACCGCAAGTCAATCGACGCTCGCAAAAAACGAGACGTCCATTTTATCCTGAGCTTTCGTGTTGAGCTGACCAGTCCCCACCTCGAGCGAGAAGCGGTCGACAGCGTTTCCGAACGTGACCGCTCGCGCGTACGCGCGATAGAAGACGATGGGTCTTCATTCCCCTCCCCCGTCTCCGACGCACCTCAAGAATGCCCTGTCGTTGTCGGCGCCGGATGCGCTGGCCTTTTCGCTGCGCTCACCCTTGCCGAAGCGGGTCTTAAGCCCTTGCTCATCGAGCGCGGCGACCCAGCATTTCGCCGCTCGCATGCGATCGATCTCTTTCTAAAGGAGCGCATCCTCGACCCCGAGAGCAATATCCAGTTTGGCCTGGGCGGCGCGGGGACCTTCTCGGACGGCAAGCTCAATACGGGAACCAAAAATCCCGCCCATCGCCTTATCCTCGAAACCTTCGTCGAGGCGGGCGCGCCCCGCGATATTCTGTGGGATGCCAAGCCGCACATTGGCTCTGACATCCTTCCCACGGTTGTCACCGCTATATCCCAGCGCATCGAGCAGCTCGGAGGTGTCGTCCGTTATCGAACAAAGCTCGTCGACATTCGCATCGACGCGTCTGGCGCCATCACCGGTATCGATGTCCAATCGTCCCAAGACGCCGCTTACGAGCCAATTGAGACAAAGCACCTCATCCTCGCCTGCGGGCATTCTGCTCGCGATATTTTTGAGCTCCTTAAGGACCACAACGTGGCCCTCGCACAAAAGACCTTTGCCATGGGCGTTCGCATCGAGCATCCGCAGCGCGACATCGACCGAGCCCAATATGGAGCCTTGGCGGGACATCCTGCCCTCGGAGCAGCCCCCTACAAGCTCGTCGCCCATCTTCCCAACGGCCGCAGCGTGTTCTCGTTTTGCATGTGCCCCGGCGGACAGGTTGTCGCTGCCTCTTCCGAGCAGGGCCACCTGTGCGTCAACGGCGCTAGCCTCAATGCCCGCGACGGACGCAACGCAAATGCCGCCTTGCTCGTTAACGTCACGCCTGAGGACCTTCCCAACGATGACCCGCTCGCCGGCATCGAGCTCCAGCGTGCCTGCGAGGCGGCCGCCTATCGCCTGGGCGGTTCCAACTGGAACGCACCGGCACAACTCGTCGGAGATTTCCTCGCAGGACGCGCCAGCAAGGCGCCCGGAAAGGTAAAGCCCACCTATCCGCTCGGTGTGACCTGGACGGCAATTGACGAAGCCCTGCCGCAGCATATCGTCGAGTCGCTCCGCCTGGGACTTCCCCTACTCGGAAAAAAGCTACGAGGCTACGACCGTCCCGATGCCGTTCTTACCGGCGTGGAGACTCGTTCGAGCTCACCTGTCACTGTCACCCGAGACCGAACGTGCCATGCCGTGTCGACCCCGGGCCTCTACCCTTGTGGTGAGGGAGCTGGATATGCTGGCGGCATCATGAGCGCGGCCACCGACGGCATCCGTTGTGCCGAAGCCCTGATCGCGGACCTCTAACGCACGAATTCCAGCGCGCAAAAGACACAGGCCCCGAGCTCCACAGGGAACTCGGGGCCTGTTCGCTATTTCTTAAACCGTGTACCCTGGCGTTTTCTGCCCGATGCGAACGTGGAACCCTTGCGGGCCTGCGAACGTAAGCGCTCGATCGTCTCGTCCTCAGACGCACCCTCGAGCATCACCCGAATCTGAACGACGGCATCGCGCAGGCGCGCCGCCTCCTCAAAGTCCATGGCGGCAGAAGCGTTACGCATATCCTCTTCCATGGTTTCGACAATCCGCACAAGCTCGTCATGCGGCAGTTCTTCCAACTGCTCCGCAAGTGCCTGCTCGGGCGCCACCGTTTCCGGCACGCCGCCCTCGCCCGACTCATCGGGCGTATAGAATGCACCATGGCCAAGAGAGTCGCCCTTCGAGCGTCCCTTGGAACCCACGGTTTTTTCGGCCTCGGCAATAAAACTCGAAATGTCGTTAATGGCCTTGCGGACCGTCTTGGGCACAATGCCATGCTCTTCGTTATATGCC
>CABTZA010000013.1 GCA_902489225.1 uncultured Collinsella sp. | reverse complement strand
CTCGGTCTGCGAGAGCTCCTCTTTCGAGGCGCTCCGGCACTGCTCGCTGGTCTCCGGGCGCACCTCGTCAGCAATGGCGAACACCTCGGCAGCCGCCGGCGATGCTTCGATGAGGTCGACGCCCATCGCGGGATGCTGGGCACCCTGACCGGCAAACAGAAACGCTACGCTACCCATGCGGTCGCACCCTTCAGGACACGCTCGGCGCCATCGACCAGGTCGTCGACGATTTCGCGTGCGCTCTGGCGCTCGTTGACCATGCCAGCAATCTGTCCGCACAAATACGAACCCTCTTCGTAATTACCGTCCTTTGCGGCTTTACGAAGCGCGCCCGTGCCCATGGGCCCGAGCTCCTCGGGGCTTGCGCCCGCCGCCTCGTTCTTGGCATACGCGTTGGTGAAGGGGCTCTTGAGGGCGCGAACCGGATGTCCCGTCGAGCGACCGGTCGCACGCGTCGACGTGTCGCCCGCCTTGAGCACCAGCTCTTTGTACTGTTCGGATACGGTGCACTCATCGGCGACGAGAAAACGCGTGCCCACCTGGACGCCGGCAGCGCCGAGCATAAAGGCGGCCGCCACGCCGCGGCCGTCGGCGATACCGCCGGCAGCCACGACGGGAATATCGACTGCATCGACAACCTGCGGCACCAGTGCCATCGTCGAGGTCTCGCCAATATGGCCGCCTGATTCGGTGCCCTCGGCAACCACGGCAGTGGCTCCGCGACGCGCCACGAGACGCGCCAGCGCCACCGAAGCCACGACGGGAATAACCTTGATGCCTGCATCGCCCCAGGCCTTCATGTACTTGGTGGGATTGCCGGCACCGGTCACCACAACGGGCACCTGCTCGTCAATCACGACCTGTGCAACCTCGTCGGCAAACGGGCTCATGAGCATAACGTTGACGCCAAAGGGCTTATCCGTCTTGACGCGCAGCTCGTGAATCTGATCGCGCAGCCAGTTTGCGTCGGCATTCATGGCCGCGATAATACCTAAGCCGCCTGCCTCGGACACGGCAGATGCCAACGAGGCGTCGGCAATCCAGGCCATGCCACCCTGGAACACGGGCTTTTCGATTCCGAGCAAATCGCAGAGAGGAGACTTGAGCATCACTACTTCTCCAATGCCGCCTCGACCGTATCGACGAACTCGCCGACCGTCTTGGGGTTCTCCTCGGTATCGAGCTCAATGCCAAACTCGTCCTCGACGGCAACGAGGATCTCGACGGTACCCAGGCTGTCGAGGCCAATCTCCTCGAGCGTGGACTCGGGCTTCATCTCGACATCGTCAAGGCCGGCGGTCTCGCGGATAACGTCGCAAACGCGCTCGAAGGTCTTCTGATCTGCCATGGTAGTTCTCCTTTGTTTGTGCCCTAGGGGCGTTTTTATTTCCTATGTGCGACTACTTCCAACGAAGCAGATAGCCACCTATATCCAGGCCGGCGCCAAATCCAACGAGGGCGATGGTGTCGTCCTCATTCAGTGCGTCGGTACGTGCCAGCCGGTCAAGCGCAAAGGGAATGCAGGCGCTCGAAATGTTGCCGGTCTCGCGTAGCGTTCGAACCACGCGCTCGTCTGGCACGCCGAGACGCTTGACCGCCTGACTCAGGATTCGTTCGTTAGCCTGATGGAATACAAAATGATCGATGTCTTCGACCGAAATGCCCGCATCGCTCGCAAGCTTATGGACCGTGTCGCAGATGGCGTTGACGCCGAACTTGAACACGCGGCGACCATTCATGGACAGCACGCTCGCGCTATCTGCGGAGTCCTTAAACGGCGAGGTGCCGACCAGACCGGGAACGCGCAACGTCTCGACGTCGGGCGCCGTCGAAAGCTCAACGGCAAGGGGGTTGTCTCCCCCAGCCCCTATCACTGCAGCGCCCGCGCCGTCGCCAAAGAGCACGCACGTGGCGCGGTCTGACCAGTCAAGGGCGCGCGTCATCTGCTCGGAGGCAACGACAAGCACATGCTTGGCTCGTCCTCGAGCGATATAGCCCTCGGCGACATCGAGCGCAAATACGAAGCCGGCACAAGCCGCCGAAACGTCGAAGGCTGGACATGTGGCACCCAGGCGCTCAGCAACGGCGCACGCTTCGGCAGGAACGAGATGATCGCCCGTCGTCGTCGAGCAGACGATAAGATCCAGCTGGCTCGCATCGAGTCCGGACGCTTGGAGCGCTTGCTCGCTCGCTGCCACGGCAAGGTCGTCGAGTGACTCGGCGGTGCACACATGGCGGCTCTTGATCCCCGTACGGGTAAAAATCCACTCATCCGAGGTGTCCAGGAACTCGGACAGCTCGTCATTGGAAACACTGCGCTTAGGAAGCGCCGAGCCTGTTCCAAGAATCGTGAAACCCATCACTAACCTCCTTTGAGTTGTTGACGTGTTTACATCGACCAAGAGAGGATAGCGCATTTCAGTCGTTGTTGACGTGTTAACATTAAATTGTCCAAATGCGACAAAGGCTTCACATTGTGTCTACTTCTCGACACCATTGCGTTATTCACTTATTCATTAAGGAGGTAGCAGCCGTTATGGATGCCAAATTAACGATAGTCGACGTAACCGGATCGACCAACGATGACCTGCTCGAAGCAGGAAAACAAGGAGTGCCGCACGGCACAGGACTTGCCGCCCGGGCTCAGACAGCAGGACGCGGCCGGCGCGGCCACAAGTGGGATTCAACCGCCGGCAACCTATTGCTTTCGATTGTCCTGCGTCCATGCGTTAATCCTGCAAAGTACTCTGGTCTTGCCGCCGTCAGCGGCCTAGCGGTGCTCGAGGCGCTCGAAAAGCAGGGTCTTGCAAACGAGATTGGCCTCAAATGGCCCAACGACCTGGTCGCGCGAGGACGCAAGCTCGGCGGCATTCTGGTCGAGGCGGCACGCGATAACGAAGGCAAACCTTTCGCCGTCTGCGGCATTGGCGTCAATGTGAACTATGTGCCTTCGGAGGTTCCCGATGGCGGCCTGCCGGCAATCGGCCTCTCAGACCTCAACGAGAATGTTCCCACCGTCGATGTGCTACTCAAGGAGGTCTATCACGCGGTCGTGAACGCTGTAGACACATGGGCAGAGCGTCTCAACGCCATGGAAGAAGACGCCGGACCGCTCGCGCCCGTCCACGGTGAATATATCGGTCATCTCAATTGGATTGGGGATCACGTTATCGCCCGTTCCCCCGCTGGGGACGAGCTGGCGCGTGGCATCTTTCAAACGGTCGATGACTTTGGTCGCGCGTGCATCGAGACAGAAGACGACTTGCGATCCTTCCATTTTGAGGAGGCATCCCTGCGCCCCATGGGTAAATAAGACGCCATAGCCACCCATTCGGCTGCATTACCCGGGTCCCCAAGGCCACCATTCAAAACAAAAGAGCCCCGCTACCAAAATGGCAGCGGGGCTCTGTAAGCTATGAGCGATATCGCTTAGAGCTTGATGTCGATGTCGACGCCAGCGGGGAGGTCGAGACGCATGAGCGAATCAACGGTGCCCGAGGTGGGGTCGAGGATGTCGATGAGGCGCTTGTGGGTGCGCATCTCGAACTGCTCACGGGAGTCCTTGTTCACGTGCGGCGAGCGGATAACCGTGTACAGGTTGCGCTCGGTGGGCAGGGGGACAGGACCGGAAACGCGAGCGCCGGTCTTCTGAGCGGTCTCGACGATGAGCTTCGCGGACTGATCGACGACCTCGTGATCATAGCCCTTGAGGCGAATGCGGATCTTCTGGGTAGCCAACTTAAACCTCCAAAGAGTGCGAGAGATGTTCTCGCGGATTACGTAACAGGGAGCTCGAACTTAGGCGTTCTTGCTCATGACCTCGTCCACGATGGACTTGGGCGCGGGCTCATAAGAGTCGAACTGCATCGTGTAGGATGCACGGCCCTGGGTCTGGGAGCGAAGGTCGGTAGCGTAACCGAACATCTCGCCCAGCGGCACCTTGGCACGGATGAGCTTGCTGTTCTTGCGATCCTCCATGCCCTCGATCTTGCCGCGGCGACCGGAGAGGTTGCCCATAACGTCGCCCATGTACTGCTCAGGGGTCTCGACCTCGACAGCCATGATCGGCTCGAGCAGCTGCGGATCGGACTTCTTGAGGGCGTCCTTGATAGCCATGGAACCGGCGATCTTGAAGGCGGCCTCGGAGGAGTCGACCTCGTGGTAAGAACCGTCGAACAGGGTGACCTTAACGTCGAGGACCGGGAAGCCGGCGATAACACCGGTGTTCAGGGCCTCCTGGATGCCCTTGTCGATGGACGGGATGTACTCTTTGGGCACGACGCCGCCGACGATAGCGTTGACGAACTCGTAGCCGAAGCCCTCCTCCATCTTCTCGAGCTTGATGACGGCGTGGCCGTACTGACCGCGACCACCGGACTGACGGACGAACTTGCCCTCAGCCTTCTCGACGTCGTGACCAGCGGTCTCGCGGTAGGCAACCTGGGGCTTACCAACGTTAGCGTCAACCTTGAACTCGCGGAGCAGACGGTCGACGATGATCTCGAGGTGCAGCTCGCCCATGCCGGCGATGATGGTCTGGCCGGTCTCGTGGTTGGTGGACACCTGGAAGGTCGGGTCCTCCTCGGCGAGCTTGGTCAGAGCCAGGGACATCTTGTCCTGCTCGGCCTTGGTCTTGGGCTCGATGGCAACGTCGATAACGGGCTTAGCGAACTCGATCTTCTCGAGGACGATCTCCTTGCCCTCGGCGCACAGGGTGTCACCGGTGGTGGAGTTCTTGAAGCCGACGCAAGCGACGATGTCGCCGGCAGCGGCGTCGTCACGGTCGATACGCTCGGCGGCGTTCATCTCGAGGATGCGGCCGAGGCGCTCGCGCTGACCGTTGGAAGCGTTGACAACGTAGGAGCCGGACTCGGCGCGGCCGGAGTAAACGCGGACGTAGGTGAGCTTACCGACGAACGGGTCGGTCATGATCTTGAAGACCAGGCCGGAGAAGGGCTCGTCGAAGGAAGGATGACGCTCGATCTCCTCGCCGGTGTCCGGATCGGTACCGGTAACGGCCTCGACGTCGAGCGGGCTGGGCAGGTAGTCGACGACAGCGTCGAGCAGCTCCTGGACGCCCTTGTTCTTGTAGGCGGAGCCCACGAAGACGAGGTTGAGCTCGTTGGCCAGAACGCCCTTGCGCAGAGCAGCCTTGAGCTCCTCGACGGTGAAGTCCTCCTCCATGAGGATCTTCTCCATGAGCTCGTCGTCAAAGCTGGCAGCAGCGTCGAGAAGCTCCTCGCGCTTGGTGGCAGCGATGTCGGCGAACTCAGCCGGGATCTCGTCCATCGGCTCGGGGTAGGTCATGCCCTTGTCGTCGGCCTTGAAGTCCCATGCGGTCATGGTGACGAGGTCGATGACGCCCCAGAAGTTGTCCTCGGCGCCCATCGGGACCTGAGCGGCCACGGCGTTAGCGTCGAGACGATCCTTCATGGTCTCGATAGCGTTGAAGAAGTCAGCGCCCACGCGGTCATACTTGTTGATGAAGGCGATACGGGGGACGTTGAAGGTAGAAGCCTGACGCCAAACGGTCTCAGACTGGGGCTGAACGCCGGCAACGGCGTCGAAGACGGCGACAGCGCCATCGAGGACGCGCAGGCAGCGCTCGACCTCGGCGGTGAAGTCAACGTGGCCCGGGGTGTCGATGATCTGGATGCGGTAGTCCTTACCGTCCTTGTTCCAGAAGCACGTGGTAGCAGCGGAGGTAATGGTTACGCCGCGCTCCTGCTCCTGAACCATCCAGTCCATGGTGGCAGCGCCCTCATGGACCTCACCGATCTTGTGGGTCTTACCGGTGTAGTAAAGAATACGCTCGGTCGTGGTGGTCTTACCGGCATCGATGTGGGCCATGATGCCGATGTTACGGGTATCGGAAAGCTTGTACTTAGGCTTAGCCATGTTAGTTCCTTACCTTAACTTACCAACGATAGTGAGAGAACGCGCGGTTGGCCTCGGCCATCTTGAAGACGTCCTCACGCTTCTTGACGGAAGCGCCAAGACCGTTGGAGGCGTCGATGATCTCGTTAGCGAGACGCTCGGCCATGGTCTTCTCCTTGCGAGCGCGGGAGAAGTTGACGATCCAGCGGATACCCAGAGCGGTGGAACGACGGGAGTTGACCTCCATCGGGACCTGATAGGTAGCGCCACCGACACGCTTGGGCTTGACCTCGAGCGTGGGCTTGACGTTGTCCATAGCCTTCTTGAAGGTAGCGAGAGCGTCGCCACCCTCGGACTTCTCGGCAACGATCTCGAAAGCGGTGTAAACGATGCGCTCAGCGGTGGCCTTCTTGCCGTCAAGAAGGACCTTGTTGATGAGCTGAGTCACCAGGCGGTTGTTGTAAACGGCGTCAGGCTGAACCTCACGACGATTAGCTGCTGCACGACGCGGCATGTGAAATCTCCTTAAGTGTCTACCGTGCGGCGCTTAGGCGGCACACGGCGAAAGTATCAAAACGTTATCTGGCTTATTTAGCCTTGGGGCGCTTAGCACCGTACTTGGAACGGGCCTGCATACGGTTCTGGACCGGAGCAGCGTCGTAGGCGCCACGGATGACGTGATAACGGACACCAGGGAGGTCGCGGACACGACCGCCGCGGACGAGCACGATGGAGTGCTCCTGCAGGTTGTGGCCCTCACCCGGGATGTAAGCAGTAACTTCGATGCCGTTGACAAGGCGAACACGGGCAACCTTACGAAGAGCCGAGTTCGGCTTCTTGGGGCTCGTGGTGAAGACGCGGGTGCACACGCCGCGCTTCTGGGAGTTGTGCTGCAGAGCAGCGTTCTTGGACTTCTTGGGCACGGAACGACGGCCCTGGCGAACCAGCTGGTTAATAGTAGGCAAAGCGTACTCCTTCTCGAATGATTCCAGCTTTCTGTAAAGTGCAACGGCTTGAATCGAGGGGTCAGCATCCCCCTACGAAACACGCAGTTCGATAGGATACGTGCCGTTAGCTGTGCCGTCAACAGACCACGCCGCCGGGCGTATCCCAAAATGAGCACATTTCCGCAAAGCCTACACAAAAGGAATCCCCTTCTGTGCGCACGTCGGGGCAACGTTCCCTGCCAAAAAGGGACAGGTTAATTTTGGTCGGTTTTATCTGGGAAACGTGGCCGATTACTGTAGTCAGTATCTTTTTGCAGCATCTAGATCGACGACGTTTTCGGAAGTGCGGAGAAAATTCGCAAACCTCCAAGCAGACCGGCATATTTAACGACAAAACCGCAGCTCAGCAGTGGGTCAAATTTTAGGTGTGCTTAACGGTTCTGAGTTTTTCACCGCACTTCCGATGACCAGATGAATAGCGCCCGATCCAACCATCCATGTTTCGCAAAATAGGCCGCTTCCCCTAGTAGGAAGCGGCCCCAAATCTTACGAATAGACGATGGTAAAGGGCTCTTTCGTTTCGGTCTCCCCTGTTGATGTATACCTCACAATTTCAAGGGTTACCGAGACAACTTGATCGACATCAATCAACTTCGTTGGCACCCAGATGTTCTCTCCGCTATTGCGCCCATAAGAAAAATATAAGTTGAACACCCCTGCGTCGTCATCTTCGATAATCTGCTCCGATCCATCCTTGTAGCTGACGGTCAGCTTATTATCAACTGCTTCATAGCCCAAATCATCGATGTGCGTCTGGATGGAAAACGGGCTAATCTCAAGAGGCGAGTCACCGGAGCGGAGTTCCTTTGTATCGACGTACGCTCCAATATTGAACTCGGGTGTCGACGCCTCAAACCGCCTCGCACTCTCACCTTCACCCTCGGTCCAGTGGATATTCCAGGTGACAGCATGTTGCAAATCTCGCTCGCGATCCATAGCGGCAAAGTACATCGTGCCATTAATGACAGTATCGCTTGATGTGTCCTTATCAATTGTGCTGCGCGTGTCAGGCCATTCCTCGCCGAACTTCATATCGGGCGTGCCGATGCCCTGCTCTTCTTCACCATAGAGAACAAGTTCGCCAATCTCTGCTGCTGGCTTGTAGTAGTTAACTCCATTTGGATTGGACAACGTAAACGTCACGGCTCCGCAGCCGTTTTGGTCGATTGCCATCTCATGGATATCAAGCGTATAGCCGTTGCCCTCGACGGACAGATTAACCTCCTGGACTGCGCCTTCCAGGCTTTGGGGCGCGATGCCATCGCCAAACTCTCTGGTGTAGGTATATTTAGTTCCCGATGAGCCGCCGTTGGTCCAGGTAATGGAATCCCCGTTGCCGTGGTTTCCCCAGGCAGAGGCAAAATAGCTGGAATTGACGACGGCGTAGGCGACCCCTCCGGTCGCCAGCACTCCGGCAAGGCATCCGATCACGGCAACATACAGAGGCTTCGCGTGACCCTTTCGGCGAAGCGGCTCACCAGCAGCGGCATAAAGAACACGGTCAGCAAGATCGCTATCGGCTTGGACGGACTCGAAGGCCTGCTTGATTTGGTTGGATTTCACGGTCGCCCTCCTCTAGGATGAACTTGAGCTTCGATCTACCGCGAGCCAAACGCGTTCGAACGGTCGCGGCTGGCACATGCAATAACTCGGCAATCTCTGAGGTCGAAAAGCCCAGATAGTAATAGAGCACGATGGGGATACGGAATCGTTCCGGAAGCCGCATGACGTCTAATAGGACGGCCTTGGTCTCATCCTGCGCCGTCGAAAGCGAATCGGCCAGGTTCTCAATATCCTCCACACGCCTCCATAGCTTTCGAAAGAGCGATTTGCATTCATTGATCGTGACCCGGATAAGCCATCGACGAAGATGTTCCCAGCTTTCAAAATGCGTATCGCTTTTGAGTAACTTTAGAAAGACGTCTTGAGCGACATCGTCGGCGTCGGCGCGATCGCGCAGGTACGTCAAAGCGATTCGGAACACGACATCCCGGTGGTCCTCGACCGCCTGTCTAAAAGCTTGTTCTTCCATAATCACCTCCCGGTGACGTTAATGGTTCTCGATGAGGCCCTCACCATAGATACGCTCTTGCCGGACTAAATGTTTCAAATTCAAGCAGGAAAAACCTACCAAAATTAATCCGTCCCTTTTTGGCAAGGGATCAACGGAACGCAACAGGTTGAGCATACGCAAGCGAGCGGCCCCCAGAGCGTACAAGGTGGCATGAAAAAGGCAGGGCATTGACCTTCTGGTCATGCCCTGCCTTTTGAATGACAGATTGTAGCTCTGGGGGCCGCGCAGCGACGGAGGTCGCCGCCGTTCGTTAGAACGGCGGAACTAGTTACTCCTCGTCGTTGTCCTTGGCCTCTTCGGCGTCGTCGGTGTCCACAAGCTGGTTGAGCAGCTCGTCGAGAGAAGCCATGTCCTCGTTGATCGCGCCGTTGGCGGGAGCCTTCTTGTCGTCGATCGGGGCGCCCAGGAGCTCCTCGTCGGCGTCGGCGTGATGCGTCGGAGCGGAGGTACCCAGCAGGATGTCGTCCGGACCGTCGGGGCTAAAGACCATCTGCAGCAGCTGCGAGAGGTCTTCCTCGTCGGCAACGTCGTCGTTGTTCTCGAGGATGTAGAGCAGATCGTGGGCCTCGAGGCCGTCACGGAGCTCCTCGATCGCCTTGGCACCGATGCCGTCGATGCGCAGCAGATCCTCCTCGGACTTGCCAACCAGGTCGCCGACCGTCTCGATACCGACCTCGCTGAACTTGTTGGTCCAGCGCTGCGACACGCCCAGGTCGTCGAACAGGTACAGGCGAGCCTTCTCGGCGGAGATGGTGTGGCCGTTGCGGGTGAACGAACCGTCAGCACCACCGAACTCGTCGTAGCCGGCCCAGTCGAGCTGCTGCGGGAGCTGCTCGTCTAGGTCCTTGAGCTCCACAGGAGCCCACTCGGGCAGCGACTTGGCGTTGGGCGAAGCCGGGCCGTCGATGTCGACATAGCCGTCGGCCGTACGATACGTCAGCTTGGCGTTGGCGTACGGCTTAAGGCCGGTACCAGCAGGGATCTTCTTACCGACGATGACGTTGGACTTAAGGTCGAGCAGGTGGTCGACCTTGCCCTCGATGGCAGCCTCGGTAAGGACGCCGGCGGTACGGATGAACGAAGCGCTCGACAGCCAGGAGTCGATGTTGGACGCGACCTTGAGCGTACCCAGGATGACGGGCTCGGCCACGGGAGCCTGACCGCCCAGACGGGCAACGCGCTCGACCTCGTCAGCGAACTCGTAGCGGTCGACGTACTGACCAAGCAGGTACTTGGAGTCACCGGGGTTGGTGATCTGAACGCGACGCAGCATCTGACGTGCGAGCACCTCGATGTGCTTGTCGTTCAGGTCGACGCCCTGGCTGGTGTAGACGTCCTTGACGCTCTCGACGAAGGTGTGCATCGTCGACTCGATGTCGGTCAGCTTGCGCAGGTTGCGGAAGTTGACGAAGCCCTTGGTGATCTGGTCGCCGGCGCGAACCTCGCAGCCGTCCTCGATCTCGGGCATAAAGCGAACCGAAGCGGGGACGCGACGCTCGTCGAGGACACGGGTGTGGTCCTCGGAGTCGGTGAGCGTCAGGACGTACTCGGACTTCTCGGGCTTAATCGAGAGGTGGCCGGAGTACGGAGCCAGCTCGGCCTCGCGACCCAGGATCTTCTCGTTGACGTTGCCGACGATATCGAACATACGGCTGACCGTAGGCAGACCCTGCGTAATATCGTCGACGCCAGCGACGCCGCCGGAGTGAATGGTACGCATCGTAAGCTGCGTACCGGGCTCGCCGATGGACTGGGCGGCAATAATGCCGACCGCGGTACCGATGGCGACCGGACGACGGGTGGAAAGATCCCAGCCGTAGCACTTCTGGCACACGCCGTACTTGGAGCGGCAGGTGAGCAGCGCGCGAAGCTTGACCTTCTTGAGGCCCGCATCGACCATCTTCTGGATGTCGGCGACCTTCTCGATGTAGCCGTCCTGCTCAAAGAGCACGGTGCCATCGGGGGCCACGACGTCCTCAATGAAACAACGGCCGACGAGGTCGGTGTTGAGGTCGGTGGTGCCGGGGATGATGAGGTTGTAGGTGACGCCCTCGTGCGTACCGCAGTCCTCCTCGCGGACGATGACATCCTGGGCCACGTCGACCAGACGACGGGTCAGGTAACCAGAGTCCGAGGTGTGGGATGCGGTATCGACCAGGCCCTTACGGGCGCCGTAGGTCGAAATGAAGTACTCGAGCGGCAGCAGGCCCTCGCGGAAGTTCGCCTTAATGGGAAGGTCGATCGTCTCGCCGGACATGTCTGCCATCAGGCCACGCATGCCGCCGAGCTGACGCAGCTGGGTCTTAGAACCACGGGCGCCGGAGTCGGCCATCATGTAGAGCGGGTTCTCCTCGTCGAACATGTCGAGCATAAGCGCTGCGACCTTGTCGGTACAAGCGGTCCACTCGTTAACGACTTCGATGTGGCGCTCCGTCTCGTTGATGAAGCCCTCCTCGAAGTACTCGTTGATCTGGTCGACGTTGGCCTGGGCGCGGTCGAGCAGCTCCTGCTTCTCGGCAGGGATGAGAGCGTCCCACACCGAGATGGTGAGGCCGGCGCGGGTAGCGTAGTGGAAGCCGGAGTACTTGATGGCGTCGAGGATCGGGCCGACCTTGGCCTCGGGGTAACGATCGCAGCAGTCGGCAACCAGCTTGGCCACGTCGCCCTTGACCATCTTGTAGTTCATGAACTCGTAGTCTTCGGGCAAGCACTGGCGGTTGAAGATGATGCGGCCGATAGAGGTCTCGAAGCGCGCGGTCTTGTTGCCGGTGACGTCGTAGTCGACAAACTCGTTCTTGCCGTTCTTGACGCGGAAGATACGGGTGCCGTCCTCGTTGATGACGTTGGCATCGGCAGCGGACACGCGGACCTGGATCTTGGCCTGCATGTCGACCTCGGAGCGGCAGTCATAGGCGTGCAGCGCGTCGTCGAAGCTGGCGAACACGTGGTTCTCGCCCGGCAGACCCTCGCGAACCTGGGTGAGGTAGTACACACCGATGATCATGTCCTGCGAAGGGATGTTGACCGGCTTGCCGGATGCCGGCGAGCGCAGGTTGTTCGCAGAGAGCATGAGCACGCGGGCCTCGGCCTGAGCCTGGCTGGACAGCGGCACGTGGACAGACATCTGGTCGCCGTCGAAGTCGGCGTTGAAGGGCGAGCAGACCAGCGGATGCAGGTGGATAGCCTTGCCCTCGACCAGCACCGGCTCAAAGGCCTGGATGGACAGACGGTGCAGGGTCGGTGCACGGTTGAGCAGCACGACGCGGCCGTCGATGACCTCTTCGAGGATATCCCACACAAAGGTGGCACCGCGGTCGATAGCGCGCTTGGCGCCCTTGATGTTCTCGACCTTGCCAAGCTCGACCAGGCGCTTCATGACGAAGGGCTTGAAGAGCTCCAGCGCCATGGTCTTGGGCAGACCGCACTGGTGCAGCAGCAGCTTGGGGTCGGTAACGATGACCGAACGGCCGGAGTAGTCGACACGCTTGCCCAGCAGGTTCTGACGGAAACGACCCTGCTTGCCCTTGAGGGCCTCGGCGAGCGACTTGAGCGGGCGACCGCCACGGCCAGAGACCGGGCGACCACGACGGCCGTTGTCGAACAGAGCGTCCACGGACTCCTGGAGCATGCGCTTCTCGTTGTTCACGATGATCGCGGGGGCGTCCAGGTCGAGCAGGCGCTTGAGTCGGTTGTTACGGTTGATCACGCGACGATACAGGTCGTTGAGGTCGGACGCGGCGAAGCGGCCGCCGTCGAGTTGGACCATCGGGCGCAAATCGGGCGGAATGACCGGGATGACGTCCAGGATCATGTTCGCGGGGCTGTTGCCGCCCTTCAGGAAGGCGTCAACGACCTCGAGGCGCTTGACGGCCTTCTCGCGCTTCTGCTTCTGGGAGTCCTCGTCGGCGATGATGGCCTTGAGCTTCTCGGCCTCGGAGGGGAGGTCGATGGCAGCGAGCAGGTCGCGGACGGCCTCGGCACCCATACCACCCTTGAAGTACATGGAGTAGTAACGGGTCATCTCACGGAACAGCGGCTCATCGGAGATGAGGTCGCGCTCGGTGAGCTTCATGAAGGCGTTGAAGGCGTCCGTGCGGAGCTGCTTCTCGTCCTTGCACTCTTCCTCGATGTCGACGATGCCAGAGGCGATCTCCTCGGGGGTCAGCGGCTCCTCGTCGGAGAACTCGTCGAAGTTCTCGGGGTTGCCCTGCTCCTTGAGAGACTCGATCTGGCGGGCGCACTCGGCATCGATCTCTTCCAGATCGGCGGCGAGCTCCTCGCGCAGGTCGTCAGCGTCGGCCTCGCGGGCCTCGTAGTCGACCTCGGTGATGATGTAGCTGGCAAAGTACAGAACCTTCTCGAGGTCCTTGGACTTGATGTCGAGCATACGGCTCATCGGGAAGCTCGTGGGGCTCTTGAAGTACCAGATGTGGGACACGGGAGCGGCGAGCTCGATGTGGCCCATGCGGTCGCGACGCACCTTGGCCGAGGTGACCTCGACGCCGCAACGCTCGCAGACGATGCCCTTAAAGCGGATGCCCTTGTACTTGCCGCAGGAGCACTCCCAGTCCTTGGCGGGACCGAAGATCTTCTCGCAGAACAGGCCGTCCTTCTCGGGCTTGAGGGTACGGTAATTGATGGTCTCCGGCTTCTTGACCTCACCGTGCGACCAGGAACGGATCTGGTCGGCGGAGGCAAGGGAGATCTTTACCGAGTCAAAATCAGTAGCTTCGAAATCTGCCACAGTCAACTACTCCTTATCAGTGGTCGTGGCGGCGACAGCCTCGGGTGCCTCGGCGGTCTCGGCATCCTCGGCCTCGACGTCGGCGTCAACGCCGGCGAGCGCTGCCAGGTCGTCGAGAGCGGAGGTCTCCTCGGCGGTCACAGGGGCGGAGGCGTCCTCGTCGGCATCGTGCATGGGCTCGATGTCCAGTGCGAGGGAGCGAATCTCCTTGACGAGAACCTTGAAGGACTCGGGGATACCCGGGACAGGAACGTTCTCGCCCTTGACGATGGACTCGTAGGTCTTGACGCGGCCCACGGTATCGTCGGACTTGACGGTCAGGATCTCCTGCAGGACGTTGGAAGCACCGTAAGCGTACAGTGCCCAAACTTCCATCTCGCCGAAGCGCTGGCCGCCGAACTGAGCCTTGCCGCCCAGAGGCTGCTGGGTAACCAGGCTGTAAGGGCCGGTCGAACGGGCGTGGATCTTGTCGTCGACCATGTGGCCGAGCTTGAGGATGTAGGACGTACCCACGGTAATGGGCTCGCGGAACTCCTCGCCGGTGCGGCCGTCGAACAGGCGGGTCTTGCCGCGCTCGTCAAGCTGGGTGACGAACTCGGGGCGCATGTGATCGCCAAACGCAGCGGTGGCCTTGTTGAGCATGTTCTTGTTGGCACGACGGATGACCTCGGCGATCTCGTCCTCCTTGGCGCCGTCGAAGACGGGCGTCGCGGTGAAGAACGGACCGGGGACGTACTTGTCGGAGTCGGCCTGCTCGGTATCCCAACCGCAGGCAGCAGCCCAGCCAAGGTGGCACTCGAGCAGCTGGCCGACGTTCATACGCGAAGGAACGCCCAGCGGGTTGAGGATAACGTCGATCGGGGTACCGTCAGCCATGTAGGGCATGTCCTCGACCGGCAGAACGTTGCAGATAACACCCTTGTTGCCGTGGCGACCGGCGATCTTATCGCCCTGCTGGATCTTACGACGCTGGGCGACGTAGACGCGCACCTGCTCGTTGACGCCGGGAGCCAGATCGTCGCCGTTCTCGCGGCTAAAGCGGACGACGTCGATGACGCGGCCGTAAGCGCCGTGAGGCATCTTAAGGGAGGTGTCGCGGACGTCGTGGGCCTTGGCACCGAAGATGGCGCGCAGCAGGCGCTCCTCGGCGGTCAGAGCGCTCTCGCCCTTAGGCGTGACCTTGCCGACCAGGATGTCGCCAGGACCGACCTCGGCGCCGATGCGGATGATGCCGTCCTCGTCGAGGTTGGCAAGCATGTCCTCGGAGAGGTTCGGGATCTCGCGGGTGATCTCCTCGGGGCCGAGCTTGGTGTCGCGGGCGTCGATCTCGTGACGGGTGATGTTGATGGTCGTCAGCAGGTCCTCGGCCACCAGGCGCTCGGACACGACGATACCGTCCTCGTAGTTAAAGCCTTCCCACGGCATGTAGGCCACGGTGAGGTTCTGGCCCAGTGCGAGCTCGCCGTGATCGGTCGAAGGACCGTCGGCCAGAGGCTCGCCCTGCTCAACGGTGTCACCGACGCGCACGAGCGGACGGTGGTTGATGCAGGTGGACTGGTTGGAGCGCTGGTACTTGGCCAGGTGATACTCGTCCATGCCGCCGGCATGCTTGACGATGATCTTGGCGGCGTCGGCAAAGATGACCTCGCCGGCGTTCTTGGCCAGGGTGACCTCGCCGGAGTCCAGAGCGGCGCGACGCTCCATGCCGGTACCGACATAGGGAGCGGCAGGGTGAACCAGCGGCACGGCCTGACGCTGCATGTTAGCGCCCATCAGCGTACGCTTGGCGTCGTCGTGCTCGAGGAACGGGATCAGCGTGGCTGCGACGGAGAGCATCTGACGCGGCGAGACGTCCATGTAGTCGACGTCCTCGACGGGCACGTCGGCGGGAGCGCCGAAGGAGCCGTCGAAGTCGCGGGTACGGGCGATCACGGTGTGCGGGCGGACAAGCTTGCCCTCGGCATCGGTCGTGATGAACTCGTTGGTCTTGGGATCGAGCGGCGTGTTGGCCGGCGCGATGACGTGCTTCTCTTCCTCGTCAGCGGTCATCCAGTCGATCTGGTCGGTGGCAACGCCGTTCTCGACGCGGCGGAACGGGGCCTCGATGAAGCCGTACTCGTTGACGCGGGCGTAGAGGGCGAGCGAGCCGATCAGGCCGATGTTGGGGCCTTCGGGGGTCTCGATCGGGCACATGCGGCTGTAGTGCGAGTTGTGAACGTCGCGGACGGCCGTCGGCACGTTGGTGCGGCGGCTGGAGCCCGACTTGTGGCCGGCAAGACCGCCAGGGCCGAGTGCGGACAGACGGCGCTTGTGGGTCAGACCGGTCAGGGGGTTCGCCTGGTCCATGAACTGCGAGAGCTGCGAGGAACCGAAGAACTCCTTGATGGAGGCCACGATCGGACGGATGTTGATGAGCGACTGCGGGGTGATCTCGTCGATGTCCTGGGAGCTCATGCGCTCACGGACGACGCGCTCCATACGGCTCATGCCGATACGGAACTGGTTGGCGACGAGCTCGCCGACGGTACGGATGCGGCGGTTGCCAAAGTGGTCGATGTCGTCGACCTTGAAGCCCTGCTCGCCGGCAGCGAGGGACAGCAGGTAGCGCAGCGTCGCGACGATATCCTCGTCGGTGAGCACCGTGACCTCTTCCTCGGTGGTGAGGTTGAGCTTCTTGTTGACCTTGTAACGACCGACGCGGGCCAGATCGTAGCGCTGCGGGTTAAAGAGCAGGCCCTCGAGCAGGCTGCGGGAAGCGTCCACGGTGGGAGGCTCGCCCGGGCGCAGGCGACGGTAGATCTCGATGAGGGCGTCCTCGCGAGTGAGGGCGGTGTCGCGCTCCAGGGTGCGCTTGATCACATCGGAGTTGCCGAGCAGCTCGATGATGTCGTCATTGGTGACGGCGATGCCAAGGGCGCGCAGGAACATCGTGGCGCTCTGCTTACGCTTACGGTCGATGGAGACCATGAGCTGGTCGCGCTTGTCGACCTCAAACTCAAGCCAGGCACCGCGGGACGGGATGATCTGGGCCTTGTAGATCTGCTTGCCCGAATCCATCTCGGAGCTGTAGTACACGCCCGGGGAGCGGACGAGCTGCGAGACGACGATACGCTCGGTACCGTTGATGATGAAAGTGCCCTGATCGGTCATCATGGGGAAGTCGCCCATGAAGACGAGCTGCTCCTTGATCTCGCCGGTCTCCTTGTTGGTGAGACGGACGTCGGTCAGAAGCGGGGCCTGATAGGTCATATCCTTCTCGCGGCACTCCTCGACGGTGTGCGCGGGGTCGCCGAACTGATGCTCGCCGAAGGTAACCTCGAGAACATGGTTCTGGCTCTGGATGGGGCTGGATTCCTTGAACGCCTCACGAAGGCCCTCGTCCTTAAAACGCTCAAAGGATTCCCTTTGAACAGAGATAAGGTTGGGGAGCTCCATGGCCTCCGGGATTTTCCCGAAGCTGACGCGCTTGCGCTCAGTGGCAGTGTATGCGTAGGTCACCAGGTTTTTCCTCCTTCACGGAAATGCTCGGTGGGTTGGCGAGGCATAGCTTCGCCAGTTATCGCAACCTAATAGTTTATCAGGTACCGACCGTTGAGCAAGAAAAGCCTTGACGCGATTGAGTTTTTGGAGTAGCAAAGTTTTTCGACAGAGGATGCGCAGGTAAATGGGTGTGTATCGAACACCTGTTCATATATTTTCTGTGAACAGAGAGCCAGCAAACGCAGCTCTTATAAAAAACGGGTGCGAACCGAAGTCCGCACCCGTAAATGTCGATGCCCAAAGGCTTATTTGCGCATCAAACCGCCGCGCTCGTCAATGGCGTCCCAGAAGGCGCCGGCAAAGCGAGGATCGTTTGCAGCCATGAGAGCGTTGGTGGCCATCCAGCCAGACGGGGTACCGGTATCGTAGCCCGACAGCGGGTCGATGACGACAGCGTACATGGCCTCGCGATCGAGCGAACGTGCCATGGCGTCGGTCAGCTGGATCTCGCCGCCCTTACCGGCCTGCTGATCGGCCAGCAGGTCCATGACCAGCGGGCTCAGCAGGTAGCGACCGACGATGTACAGGTTGGACGGAGCCGCCTCGGGAGCAGGCTTCTCGACCAGACCGCCGATGCGCCAGACAGCGCCCGGCTCGCCATCGGCAACGTCCTCGGCGCCCTCGAGCGAACCCACGCGCTCGCCGGCGATCACGCCGTAGCGGCTGACCTCCTCGGGAGCGCACGCGGCAACGGCGATAACCGAAGCGCCACCGTGCTCCTTGGAAACGGCGAGCATCTTGTCGCAGATGTCGCGGTTGGGCACAACGTAGTCGCCCAGAAGAACCAGGAAGTTCTCCCCTGCCACAGCGTCGGCAGCAGAGCGAATGGCGTGACCGAGGCCCTTGGGCTCGTACTGATAACGGAAGTCGACCGGCATACCGCCCGCATGGGCGACAGCGTCGGCGTAGGCGTCCTTACCGCGCTCGCGCAGCAGGTTCTCGAGCGAACGGTCGGGCTGGAAGTAGTTCAGCAGCTCGGGCTTACCGGGAGAAGTAACGATGATGGCGTCGTCGACCTCCTCGGGATCGAGCGCCTCCTCGACGACGTACTGAATGACGGGCTTGTCGAGCACCGGCAGCATCTCTTTGGGCGTGCACTTGGTGCCAGGCAGAAAACGCGTGCCAAGACCGGCGGCGGGGATGATTGCCTTCATGTTATTCAAAGATCCTTTCGCAGGCGCAGAATGCGCCCTGTGCGTGCGGCACGGCGGCCGCAGACCAAATTGCGATACCCAAGCATCTTACCGCTGGAACTATATGTCGCTACAAGGCAGAGACAATTCTTCAGCAGGTCAACGCAAATTATTGCTCGAATGGTGCAATTTTATTGCCCAACGGCAGGGTGCCCGATACGACGCAAATCACAGAACATGGCAGTTTGAGCAACCGATGTCGAGGGACCGAAAAACAAAAAAGACGGGGCTCGCAATGCGAACCCCGTCTGCAAAGAAATCTGGCGAGAAAGCCTGATTACTTGAGGGTGACAGCAGCGCCAGCAGCCTCGAGCTTCTCCTTGGCAGCCTCGGCGTCCTCCTTCTTGGCACCCTCGAGAACAGCCTTGGGAGCGCCCTCGACGACCTCCTTGGCCTCCTTCAGGCCAAGGTTGGTGAGCTCACGGACGGCCTTGATGACCTGGATCTTGTTGTCGCCGAAGCCCTCGAGCACGACGTCAAACTCGGTCTTCTCCTCGGCCTCAGCAGCGCCAGCAGCGGGAGCGGCGACAACAGCGGCAGGAGCAGCGGCGGAAACGCCGAAGGTGTCCTCGATAGCCTTGACGAGCTCGGAAGCCTCGAGAAGGGTCATTTCCTTAAGAGCATCGATGATCTCATCGGTGGTAAGCTTAGCCATTTCTAAGTCCTTTCGGTTTCCGTGTCTGTGCACGGAGATCAGTTAAAACACAGCGCGAATGCGCCAGGGGTGCGGCGTTGCCGCCGCGGGTGAAAACAGCAACTAGGCTGCCTTCTGCTCGGAGACCTGCTGGATCGAACGAGCGAGACCAGAGGAAACGCCGTTGACGCAGACAGCGATGTCGCGAGCGAAACCGGAGATGAGACCGGCGATCTGGCCGAGAAGCTGATCCTTGGTGGGCAGCTCGGCGATAGCCTTAACATCATCAGCGGAAACGGCCTTGCCGTCGGAGATACCGCCCTTGATCTCAAGGACACCCTTGGACTTAGCGGAGAAGTCCTTAAGGGCCTTAGCGGCCTCGACCGGCTCGGACTCGTAGAACACATAAGCGACGGGGCCGGCGAGGATCTCGTCGAGCTCGGGCTGCTCCTGGTTCTTGAGAGCGATCTTGACCAGGTTGTTCTTGTAGACCTTCATCTCGGCGCCGCACTCGCGAAGCTGATGACGCAGCTCCTGAGCCTGCTTAACCGTCAGACCGTTGTAGTTGACGACGAACAGACCGGCGTTCTCGGCGATACGGGACTCGATCTCTGCAACCTTGTCGATTTTGTACTGCTGGGGCATGAATTACACCTCCTCGAATTCTTTCCGGGCACGGTCCGCCACAAGGACGTGACGGGGGCATGTCCAAAAAGAAAGCCCCCGCGCTGCATGAGCGACGGGGGCGAGAAGACATATCTACTCGACCACCTCGGCTGGCGGGATATCCCATTAAGCTCGCGGGCGATGCCCGTTTGCACCGGCTGTCTCTGGCAGCGGATTCGTGCGTGAACCGAAAGTATTATGGCGGGGACCCCGGCGTCGGTCAATGGAAACCCTGGCTGCACACAATTCCACCATCCGGCACGCGTCGCCGAAGGCCAGGCGCAAGGTTTTCGCTCGGTCAAGTCCTGGCTCGCACGAAGAGCACATTAAGTGCTCT
>CABTZA010000012.1 GCA_902489225.1 uncultured Collinsella sp. | reverse complement strand
GTCGTCACAAGGTTGCTCTCCTCGGGACGCAGGCTCTCCATCGTTAGCACCAGACCGTGCTCGCCGGCATACTCCGCCAAGATGGATAGGTGCTCGCGACTGCGCTTCCACGCCTCTTCGCGATCCTCGTCCCAGTCACCCCAACCCGAGTTTACGGACATGCGGTCGCATCCCAGCACCTCGGCAAGCTCGATGCCATGCTTGAAGTACGCCAGGCTCCGCTGCTCATGGAGCGGCTTACGAGCGCAATACTGCCATGGGTAGACCACGTTCTCGGGACAGAGCGTCCGATAGCGCAGACCACGGTCGGCGGCCTTTTTCGCCAGAACCTCGGCCTCAAAATACCCAGTGTGATCGAGCGTCACATGGGGCTCGGCGCACCACAGCTCGATGGACTCAAAGCCCAGGCGCTGTTGCGTATCCAAAAAATAGTCGAGCGACCACATGATGTAGTGGATGTTCATGCCCGCGATCTGCTCGCGACGCAGCGTCGGTTTGGTTTCAGGCATGCTAAACCTCCTTATTTCGGTCGAACACGATACGTCCGTCCGACATGGTCATATCAACAGCAAGGTCACAAGCATCATGGTAGTCAAGGCCAAACACATCGCGATCGAGCACACAGATGTCGGCAAGCTTACCGGCCTCGAGCGTCCCCAGCTCATCCTCGCGCATGAGGTCATATGCGCCCCCTGCCGTCCACGCACGAAGGAGCTCGGCAATCGTCAGCGTATTGCCCTCATTCACGGACAAACCGTCGGCAAAGAAACCGCCGCATGCGCTAAATACTGATTCGCCCAAGCTCGGAATCAAGAGCGGGAGGTCGGTGCCACAGCACACCGTGCACCCCGCGTCTTCCATACTGCGACGGTTCCAGCTGTGCAGCAGTCGGACCTCGCCGATCTGCCGACGCATCATCGACAGGCAGTCCTCGCGTTTATCGAGCGTGAGGATCTGGGGGTAGACCTCGCAGATTCCGCCCAGCTTGCCAAACAGGGCAAGATCTTCCGGATCAGAGTTCTCGAGGTCGGTAATCGCATGGCGTCGAAGCATGACTCCGTGTTCATCTCGCGGCAGCGAAGCATACAGCGCAACGGTGTGGCGAACGGCGCCGTCACCCTGACAATGAAGCGAGTAACGGAAGCCCTCGGCATCAATCGCGCGCAGCTCGTCCTCAATCAAACCCCACTCGGGCTCCTCGACAACCGTCTTGCCGGCAGCCCCTGCATCGGCCGTCTCCTCATAAGGATCGATCATCTCGGCAAGTCCTGCCCACACGCCACGATCGGTCATACGGTTGAAGCCCGAGAAACGAACAAACGGTCCCTGGAAGCGATCGCGCGCCGCACGAGCATAGGACAGATTCGCCCCGGCGCCCACCGGCTGCGACATCATGGAGACGCGAACCGTCAGCTCGCCAGATTCCTCACGACGCGCCATCTCGTCGGCAAATCCGTAATAGTCGTCGAAGGCCATCTCTTTGATAGCCGTGACACCGCGAGCGTTCAGCATCGCCATGTAATCAGAATACCCGGCGCGTACCTCGGGAAGCGCCAGGAAGTCCCGCATCATACGCCAGGTCTTCTCGGCGTAGCAGGCCTCGGGCGTAAAACCATAGCGCTCGCTGGCGGCGGCGTTGAGAACGCACGTCTCGGCACCCGGAGTAAAGCAAACAACAGGAACGTCTCCGAAGGCGTCGTCGAGCGCTGCCGCCGTTTTTTCATTCTCGGCGCCTTCGGCGAGCGATGCGGGAAGGTCGTGCCCAAAGGCGGCGGCACAATCGAGATGGGCATCCTTCCACAAACGCAGAAGCGCTACCACTTCGTCGACGTCAGAGGCTTCGGATAAGTCGGCTCCCAAGCTCCGCAACGCCCAGCCCGTATAGAACGTATGCACATCGACCAAGCCAGGCATGACCGTTCTGTCGCCACAATCGATCACCTCATCTGCCTGGGCGAGAAACGAGTCTGCCTCGCCAGCGCTACCGACGGCTTCAATCCGATTGCCGCGTACCGCGACAAAACCTTCAAACGGCTGGTCTTCCGTACCGGTGAAGACGCTCTTGGACGTCAGCACCGTCAAACGATCGGACATCGCGACCTCCTTACGCCGGAAGCATGCCGGAGATGGCGGTAATGACCAAGCCAAACACGACCATAAAGATGAAGAACTTCCAGATGGTCTTCCACCATTGGCCAAACGAGATCTTTGCCACGGCAAGGCCCGCCACCGTCATACCTGCCACGGGGCTAATGGTGTTAATGGTCTGGTTGGCAAACTGCAGCGCCGTTACGGCGGCTTCGGGGTTGAGGCCCATAAGCTCGGTCAAAGGACCCATGACAGGCATGGTAAGCGCGGCCAGGCCGGAGCTCGAAGGAACCAGGAAGGACAGGAGGCCAAGGACAACGTACATAAACGTGGTGTACACGGCGGCAGGGGCTCCAGCAAGCAGAGTGGCAAGTGCCTGAAGGATGGTGTCGATAATCATGCCGCCCTCGGCGATGACCAGAATGCCGCGAGCGATACCGATAACGACGGCTGCGTAGGCAAAGTCGGCAAGACCCTTAACGAACTCATCGGCGATGGTCTGCTGGTCAAGACCGCCCAGGATACCGGCGAGCAGCCCCATGCCAAGGAACACGGCAGAGATCTCGTTCATATACCAGCCCTGCGTAACAAGACCCCACACGATAAGCGCCATACCACCGGCAAAATCAATCAGCACGAGCTTCTGGCGAGTGGTGAACTCTTCCTCGATGGAAGCATCGGTCACGGAGAACTCAATGCGCTTGAGTTTGTCGTCCTCGAACGTAACGGACGACTTGGGGTTCTTCTTGACGCGCATGGCATAGCGCATGGCCCATGCGATGCCGGCGGCGGTGAAAATAACCCATGCAACGGCACGCAACCACAGCTGCGGGTTGCCCTCGATGCCAATGATGCCCTGCGCGATCAAAACGTTGAACGGGTCAATCGTCGAGGCGCAGTAGCCCAAGTTGGGACCGAGGAAGCAGATGATGAATGCCGTCATGGAGTCATATCCGATGCCCATCATGATGGGGATGAAGATGGCATAGAACGGCAGGGCTTCCTCAGACATGCCAAACGTGGTGCCGCAAATGGACAACAGCGTCATCGTGATGGGAATAATCAGAATATCTTTGTTTTTGAGCTTCTTGATTACTCGGCTCATGCCAGCGTTGAGCGCATTGGTCTTCGTGATGATTGCAAACGAACCACCAATCAGCAAGACAAAGGCAACGACATCGGCAGCCTCCTGAATGCCCTTAGTGGGTGCTTGCAAAACCGCAAAGATGTCCTGCCCCAAGTTGGTGGTCTCGCCGGTCTCGGAATCGGTGTAGTTCTTGTCGACCTGTTCATAGGTTCCGGCAACGGCGACCTCACGCTCGCCTGCCGCAGTCGAGATCGTCTTGCGCTGGTATTGGCCAGAAGGAACGACCCAGGTTAAAACTGCAAAAACCACGATCAGCAAGAACATGATCGTATAGACGTGCGGTAATTTGAATTTGGAACGTCTGTTTGTCTTCTTCGCCTTCGTATCTGACATAGATACCTCCAAAGAACCCGAGACCTTATCGTGTCTCGCTTTAACGTTCGCGCAATGCAAACGTCCTATGACGTTCTATAGATTATCAGCGTGTTTTTAGCACTTCAAGGATATTTCGGACAGGTTGCGAAGACTCGGGTGAACGGTCGTTCAACGGCGGCGAACGGCAAAAACGCCCGGCAGGCAATTTAGCCTGCCGGGCGTTCTCTTGATCAACGTCCTAAATATCAAAAACGTAGCGCGATCCTACAATCCGCTGTCGGCCGATGATAAACGGCCGCTGCTGCTCGTCATAGAAATATGCCTCCATATAAAACAGAGGCTCTCCCGTGGGAACGGACAGCAGCCGGGCGACTTCGGGTGACGCACACGCGATCTCAAGCGTGCACGGCTCGGTGCGAGCAGGCCCGCGACCCGTCTGTTCGCGCACGACCTCGAAAATTGATTGATCGGTAAGGTCCGCCTTCGCCAAAAAGGCGTTGTCTTCATAAACGTACGTGTTGTTCTCGAGCATCACGGGGATGCCATCGGCGGTGCGCACGCGTTCGATGCAGATCAGCTCCGACCCAGCGGGAACGCCAAAAAACTGCGCTTCGGTAGCATCGGCCGGCAACACTTTTCTTGAGACAATACGCACCCCGGGCTCCATCTCGTTGACGCGGCAGGCGTCCGAAAAACTCTGAACGTCGTCCTTCTGGCGGATTTTACGCTTGAGCTTGGGGGCGTTTACAAACGTGCCCCTCCCCTGCTGCTTGGTTAGGTAGCCCTGCTGCACGAGCTCCTCAATGGCCCGCCGAACGGTAACGCGACCAACTTTGTAGCTTTCGGCCAATTCGAATTCATTCGGTATCCGAGCGCCCGCCTTATAGGTACCAGAATTGATGTCATTTTTGATGATATCGATAACCTGTTGATATAGCGGGATTGCCGCTTTTCCGTCGGTCAACCCTTCAGTCGATGGCATTTGCCCTCCCCTGGCAAATATGGAATCAATAATCGGTGCGGATTACGCATCGCCAGTCCTACGCAAGCTTCAGCAGCTCCGGCAGCCGGTCGATGATCTTGTCAGCGGCATCCTGGCTAAAGCCGAAGCGCTCCTCGCGTTTGGCAATCACCGTCAGACCCGCTCGCTTACCTGCCGTAATGCCAGGGACAGAGTCCTCGACGCAGCAGCAACGGTCCGCGGGCAACCCCAGCAGATCCAGCGCATGCAGGTAAATATCGGGCTCGGGCTTGCTCTCCTTAAACTGCTCGCCGCTCACCACGTACTCAAAGGCATCCGACAGACCGCACGCATCGAGCACTTCCTCGATGCTGTCCATGGGAGACGAGCTGGCCAGCGCCACGCGAACGCCGCGGCGCGGGAGCTCGCGAATCGTCTCCACGGCGCCCGGATTGATCAGGGTCTGATAATCGCGCGGTCGTTTATGTGCCCACTCATCCCAGCGGGCCAATGCCTCCTCGCCGGTAAAGTGCCCCTTTCCGGCGCGCTCAAACCAATCGACCAGCATATGCAAAAAGAACTGATGCGAGGTGCCAACCTGCCCGTTCAACTCCTCTTGGGTCAGGCTCAGCCCAAGCTCTTTGGCAAACGCAGCGGTCTCCCCCAGGTAGTAATACTCGGTATCGACGATGACGCCGTCCATGTCAAAGATAACGGCGTCGAACGGAAATGCGGACACGGCACCCTCCCTAACAAAAAGGCGCCCGCAAGCGGACGCCCGAACCATGCACTATCGGCGATTCTAACCCAGCAGCTTGTCGAGTGCCACCGCGATGCCGTCTTCGTTGTTATTGGCGGTCACCATCTGGGCCACGGCCTTGACCTCATCGACGGCGTTACCCATGGCAACGCCCGTACCCGCCCACTCGATCATGGACTTGTCATTCTGGCCGTCGCCAAACGAAACGACCTCGCTGGCATCGATGCCAAGCTTGGGCAGAGCGCCCTGAAGCGCACGTGCCTTATCGATACCAGGCGCCGTAAACTCAAAGTACCAATCTGCCGTGAACATGCCCGAAAGCGTCTCGGTAAAGGGCGCGTACATCTCCTCGTGATGTGCCTGCAGATAGGCCGGATCGCCCGCGGTAAGCAGCTTGTCTACGGGGTAAGTATCCGCGACCTCATGAAGGCTCTCGACCTCGCGAATCTTAAGATCGCACGCATCGCGCTCGTACTTGACGATGTTCTTCTGCGAACCGTCCGGCAACGTGATCATGCAGCGATACGAGTCCACGACATGCAGGTCGCGACCGAGCGAGATCATGGGGATCACGTCAAAGTTGCGCAGGTGGTCGAGCAGGCGGTGCAGCTCGTCAACCGGCATAGCCTGGTCAAACAGCACCTCGTCGGTCTGGGCATCGACAACGTGCGCGCCGTTAAAGGCCACGAGCAGGCCATCGTGATTCTGAAGGTCGAGCTCCTGCGCCAGGGCATGGAGGCCCCATGCAGGACGGCCCGAAGCCAAGATGAGCTTGATGCCCGACTCCTGTGCCGCGAGCAGTTTCTCGCGCGTGCGCGGGCTAATCACCTTCTGGTCGTTGGTGAGCGTACCGTCGATATCCATTGCGATGGCTTTGATTGCCATATATGCCTCCCTGCATTGAGTTTGCCGCGCACCATCATATCCGAGCCGAGCATCCCCCGAAGAACATTTTTGAAAAAGATACTTGCCAAATCGCTGGAGCCTGATTAAGTTAAAGATGACCGCAACGTTGGTCACCATTTGATCGAGCATATTCAGTTTCAGTTTTCAGCGTGTAAGAGAAAGAAGATCGGCATATGAACACCAAGCATCTTTTATCGACAACTAAATAACGGAGCAAGACCGCCCGAGGCGCTCGCTAACGTCAGCTGTCCCGTCTAAGCACGGAGCACGCCCATCACCCGGCAAACGTCCTTCGAGCATATTGGCCCCATAGCACCCAATCCAGCACATCAAGAACCGCAAGCACATCACCAACGACACCCAGCACATCACTCGCAAGCAAGCACATCACAGATTGGAAACGCCATGAACACCCATCCCCAAACCGCCGGCACCGTCCTCCAGGCCCGCATCGACCGCGCCCTACACGGTGGCTACGACGCCAGCTTCGCCGCTGCCACGATTGCAAACTTCGCCTTGCTGTCCATCGACGAGGCTCTAAGTAACCACGAGTTTTCGGCGAATCGCTGTGCCGAGATCATGGACGATTCGGCCGTCCGTGAGCTGACCGACCCTTATCTCGGACCCCACGGCAAGACCGACGGCCCGTATACCATGGGCCATCTAGCGCATATGATCACGGCACTCGATACCAAGTTGCGACTCGACATGGACGACGAGACGCGGATGACATTGATGGATCATCGATACGATCTGCAAAACGCTCTGACGCTTCCCATTCACGACCTCGCCATGGGTCTCAACGCCTTGGAGGCGCGGCACCAGCAGGCAAACTGCGGGCAGGACGATACGGCAGACCCATCGGGACCACCCAGCATCATGGTGCTCGACCGCGAACGTTACAACCGCGCAACCGCCCGATTCCAGGCCGGCCCGACGACGGTTCGCACCCTTATCGACATGCTCCGCATACTCAGCCTCAATCGTCTCTTCGACGGTTATCGAGCATTGGCGCCTGTTGGCCTTCGCACCCAGACAGTCCGGATTATCGATATCCAGCAGCGGCAGTTCGAGCGCTACCGCGATGAATGGGAGATGAGCCGAAGCATCGTTCACTTCTACCAGAAGCGCTACGACCCCAACGAATTTCCCGATGATCTCGAGCGCCAGCTGCACCTTGCCTACACCGCGCCCATTGCCACGCTGATACGACTTGGCGCATTCGACGAGTCGCTGGCAAAAGCCGCCGACCGCAAAGTTACAACGGAGCTTGAGCGCAGGCTCGATCGAGCCCTTGAGCTTTAGCGCCAGCTTCACCAACCCTAATAGAACCTCGTCCTACGTTAAGAAAGGAACCTTCATGGACACCACTCAGACCCCTGTCATCAGCCCGCTCACGATGCGCGAGTCGGCTCGTGGCATAACGCTCACTTCCGTCTACGACGAGATGCTCGCCCGACGTGAGCTTTCCGTCGTGGGCGACATCAACAGTGCGATGGCACACGATCTGTGCCAGCAGATTCGTCTGCTCGAGGCCGCAGACCCCACGGCCCCCATCACGGTCTTTGTTGCCAGCCCCGGCGGCAGCGTGCGCGCCGGCCTCGCCATCTACGACACCATGCGCCTCTCGCCGTGCCCCATCCACACCGTCTGCCTGGAGTTTGCGGCCTCTATGGGCGCCATCATCTTCATGGGTGGCGACGAGCGCCGTATGGCGCCCCATGCAGAACTCATGATTCACGACCCGCTCATCCCGCAAGGAGCTGGGGGCTCGGCCCTAGCACTCCAGGAAACAAGCCGGCGTCTCATGCAGACCCGCAAGGCCCTGACGCAAATCCTGTCTGATCGCAGCGGCCTTTCGGCCAAGCGTATCCAAACACTCACGGCAAAGGATACGTACCTTTCGGCCGAGCGCGCCGTCGAGCTCGGCTTTGCCCACGGCATTCTCACCTCCACCAAGGAGACCGCCCATGTCTAACCTCAACACAGCCCTGCATGCCCCGGCCCCCACCATCCTTGCGCAAGCCCACGCACTCTCGTGTGATACGCGTCAAACGGGCCTCAACAACAATATGCTCGTAATCGGGCCTTCGGGCGCCGGCAAGACCCGCAACGTTCTTAAGCCCAACCTGCTGCAGATGAATGCGAGCTATATCGTGCTCGACACTAAAGGGACGCTTTGCCGCGAAGTCGGACCCGTGCTTGCCGCGCACGGCTATCGTGTGCAGCGCCTCAACTTTGCCGATCTTGACGATACGGCCACCATGCCCAAGGACGTCGAGCAATGCGGCTACAACCCGCTCAACCACATCCGCCGCACCAAAGACGGCAAGCCCAACCAACAGGACATCATCTCAGTCGCCAAGGCCATCTGTCCCGTCGAGGACCAAGCCCAGCCGTTTTGGGACCATGCAGCAGCCAACCTGCTTTCCTGCCTGATCGCCTATGTGTGTGAGCAGCTGCCCGTGGAGGAGCAGACGTTTTCATCGGTGATCGACCTTTGCGAACATCTCCAAGACCGCGCCACGGCACGCCTCTTCGACGACCTGCAGACCACCGACTCCACAAGCTATGCGCTCTCGCTCTGGCGGCGCTACTCCCCCACCATCACGGCCGAAAAGATGCATGCGAGCATCATGGGCATCCTTGCCGAAAAGGTCATGTGCCTGGGCTTTGATGGTGCACGCCGTCTGTACACCGATGCGAATCAGATCGATTTCGCGGCTCTGGGATGCGAGCGTCGAGCGCTCTTCGTCACCGTCAGCGATCTCGACCGTAGCCTCGATCCGCTCACCAACCTGTTTGTAACGCAGGCCTTCGCGGGACTCATCCGCTACGCCGACGCGCAGCCCGACGGTCGCCTTGCGATACCGGTTCGATTTATGCTCGACGACTTTGCCAACCTGCAGATACCGCAAATCGATAACGTTCTGTCCATCATCCGCAGCCGCGAGATCTGGGCAACCCTACTGCTGCAGTCAACAAACCAGCTCGACGCACTCTATGGCGAGGCACGAGCCCGCTCCATCATGGGCAACTGCGACACGCAGCTCGTACTAGCCTTTCAGGACCCCGAGAGCGCCCGCGTCTTTTCCGAGCGTGCCGACGTGCTGCCCAGTACGCTCATGGCAACGCCCGTCGACCGTTCCTGGCTCTTCGTCCGCGGCCACGCCCCACAACAAGTTGAGCGCTTTAGGCTCGAGGACCACCCGCTCTATGTAGAACTCCCCGAAGCCCAAAACGCTCAGATTGAACCCTCACGCTAGCGGCGCTCGTCTTCCGGTGCGCCCTCGACGATTGCGATGCCTGCCGAGGCGCCCAGCGCGCTGGCACCCGCCTCGATAAATGCGAGAGCCTCCTCGTAGTTGTGGATGCCGCCAGCCGCCTTGATTGCCACGGCGTCGCCAAGCACCTCACGCATCAGCTGCACATCTTGGAGTTTGGCGCCGCCAAAGCTTCTGCCGGTCGACGTCTTAAGAAAGCCCGGCTTAGCCTCAAGGGCAATTTCGCACACGCGACGCTTGGCGGCGTCATCGCCATCCAGCTTGCACATCTCGACGATTACCTTATCGGTGATACCGCGCTCACGGCAAAAATCGGCGATCGCAGTCATCTCGTGCTCGATGGCGCCAAAGTCACGGTTCTCAACCGATTCCTGGTTCAACACGTAATCGATCTCGGTAAAGCCGCATGCGGCATACTCTTCGAACCTCGCGAGTTTTTCCTCAAGCGTCATCGTTCCCTGGGGAAAGTCGATAGCGCCGGCAAGGATGATGTCAGAACCCTCGAGCATGGCGCGACCCGTCGCATATTCCTGCAGATTCGCAAACACGCAACGGAAGTCATACTTCAGCGCCTTCTCGACATATTGTTCGAACGTGTCCTCGGGCGCGTCGATGTAGTCAATGTGCTTATTGATGGGCTTGGCAAGGGTCATGCTGGACCTCCCCTGTTCGGGACTGGCAATCGATTCGTGGTTTCGCGCGAAAAACCACGTTCAATGTACGCCCGTAAAACATGTAGCGCACTTGCCTTCCGGTAAGTGGTATGAAATTAGCCGTAGAAGTATATTGCTAACGTCGAAGAGCGTCGTGAATCAAGAGCGGCCACCGAGCGCCATGTCGATGCGCTCCACCCCATCTAAACAGCAAAAGGGCCCGTATCCCAACGGATACGGGCCCCTTCCTGCTAAGCGTCAGCTTTAGCTGCGCAGATTACTTGCGGTGAGCGCGGTAGAACTCGATGAGCGCCTGGGTCGAAGCGTCCTGCTCGGCCTTGGCGGCATCGTCGTGGAAAGCAGGGGTGATCTGCTTGGCAAGCTGCTTGCCCAGCTCAACGCCCCACTGGTCGTAGGAGTCGATGCCCCAGACCGTACCCTCGACAAACACGATGTGCTCGTACAGGGCGATGAGCTCGCCGAGCGCGAACGGGGTCAGCGTGTCGCCGAAGATCGAGGTCGTCGGACGGTTGCCCTCAAAGCAGCGGGCCGGAACGATCTGCTCGGGCGTGCCCTCGGCGCGCACCTCATCGGCTGTCTTACCAAAGGCGAGCGCCTTGGTCTGGGCCAGGAAGTTGCCCAGGAACAGCTCGTGCACGTCCTGACCGCTGTCGGTTGCGGGGTTGGCAGTGTTGGCGAAAGCGATAAAGTCGGCCGGGACCACCACGGTGCCCTGGTGCAGCAGCTGGTAGAAGGCATGCTGGCCGTTGGTGCCGGGCTCGCCCCAGAAGATCTCACCGGTGTCGGAGGTCACGGCGCTGCCGTCCCAGCGGACGTGCTTGCCGTTGGACTCCATGGTGAGCTGCTGCAGGTAGGCCGGGAAACGGTGCAGGTACTGGCAGTACGGCAGCACGGCGTGGCTCTTGGAACCGAAGAAGTTGACGTACCAGACGTTGAACAAGCCCATCAGCGCGACGGCGTTGTTCTCGAGCGGCGTGTTGCAGAAGTACTCGTCGATAGCATGGAAGCCCTCGAGGAACTGCTGGAAGCGCTCGGGGCCGAGCACGACGATCAGCGACAGACCCACAGCAGAGTCAACAGAGTAACGGCCGCCGACCCAGTTCCAGAAACCAAAAGCGTTAGCGGGGTCGATGCCGAAGGCCTCGACCTTCTCGAGTGCGGTGGAAACGGCGACAAAGTGCTTGGCCACGGCCTCGGCGTTCTGCTCATCGGAACCGTCGATAGCGCCCTGGGCCTTGAGCTGCTCGAGCATCCAGGTCTTGACCTCGCGGGCGTTGGTGAGGGTCTCAAGCGTGGTGAAGGTCTTGGAGACGATGATCACGAGCGTGGTCTCGGGGTCCAGACCCTTGAGCTTCTCGGCCTGATCGTTGGGGTCGATGTTGGAGATGTAGCGGCAGTCGATACCGGCGTCGGCGTACGGACGCAGGGCCTCGTAGGCCATGACCGGGCCCAGGTCGGAGCCGCCGATGCCGATGGACACCAGGTGCTCGATCTTTTTGCCGGTTACGCCCTTCCACTCACCGGAGCGCACGCGCTCGGCGAAGGCATACATGCGATCGAGGACCTCGTGCACGTCGGCGACGACATCCTGGCCGTCGACGATAAGCTGGCCTTTCTCGCTTGCCGGACGGCGCAGCGCGGTGTGCAGGACGGCGCGGTCCTCGGTGGTGTTGATGTGCTCGCCGGAGAACATGGCGTCGCGGCGCTCCTCGAGCTTCACCTCGCGGGCAAGATCGCACAGCAGCTTGACGGTCTCATCGGTCACCAGGTTCTTCGACAGATCGAAGTGCAGGTCACCGGCGTCAAAGCTCAGCTTGTTCACGCGCTCTGCATCGGCAGCGAACCAAGCCTTGAGGTCGATACCCTCGGCCTCGAGCTTCTCCTGATGGGCCTCGAGCGCCTTCCAAGCGGCGGTCGACGTAGCGTCGATAGGTGCGGCAACAGTTGCCATAAAGTCCTCCTCAACATACGGGCGCATACCTCCATGCGCCCGGATAATCAGATGCCCCTATTCTAACGCAGGTCAAGACCGTAATCAGCGAGCGTTGCCAATCCGCCCCCAAACGGCAACCGATCAAAAAGGGGCAGGTTTATTTTGGCAGGTCAAACGCTTTACCAATCAAAAATAACCTATCCCTTTATGCCAAATATTAGGCCGCTGCGCACACGCTGCCGAGCAACTCACGCAGAGGAGACCCAATGCCCTCCAGCAGTTCGGGCGCGATAATGGCGAAAACGGGAACCTCGCCGGCACCCACAACGGCGGGCACTTTTCCCTCGGAGACGATGCATCCATAAGGCACAAAGCCGTCCTCACCGGCATCGAGCGCCGCCATACGACGGGCGAGCTCGCGCGCAAAGCCGGCAGTATCGGCATCGCCGATCGCCAGGACAAAGTCCACGCCTTCGTCGGTCGCCAAGGCCACGGCTTCGTCGATCAGCTCGTCTCCCCCGTCGCCCCCGACCAGACCGCAGCGGAAAAGCACGCGCTCGAGCAGGGCGCGATCGAGCGAGCCCAGCGCCGCCGAAACGAGCTCATCACGCGTGTGCTTGTCGCCTCCCAGCACGACCAGTGCCTTGGTGCCGCCATAGTGGGCAACCAATCGCCCGCACCAGCGAGCCACATCCCCATCCGCAACCAAGCGCGTCGGCATACCAAACCCATAGTTGACCATTATCCCCACAATCCTTCCGTGCGTATAGGCGGTATCAATCGTTAGGCTCATGCTACGAAGCGAGGTTTTCCGAGCTGTTTCGCGCTCTTTAGAGCTGCGTTAAAAACCCGATGCAACCGCACGACCATACCCGCCAAAGAGGGACAGGTTTTGACGATGTCCGCGCAAGCGGGTATTATCGAACATGTATTCGATAAGAACATGTGTTTGATGGGAGGAAGCGTGGCGCACGAGCAGCATACCTACATCTGCATCGACCTCAAGACGTTTTATGCCAGCGTCGAGTGCGTCGACCGCGGGCTCGATCCGCTCACCACCAACCTGGTTGTTGCCGACGAATCACGCGGACGCACGACCATCTGCCTCGCCATCACGCAGTCCATGAAGGACCTCGGGATACACAATCGCTGCCGTCTGTTCGAGATTCCCGACGGCATCGACTACATCAAAGCCGTACCGCGCATGCAGCACTACATGGAGGTGTCGGCGCAAATCTACGGCATCTATCTGGAATACGTGAGCCCGCGAGACATTCACGTCTACTCGATCGACGAGTGCTTTATCGACGTGACGCCCTATCTGGATCTCTACCATACCGATGCGAAAGGCTTCGCCTGCATGCTGCGCGACGAAGTCCTGGGGCGTACCGGCATCACGGCAACGGTCGGCATCGGCCCCAACCTATTCCAGGCCAAGGTTGCACTCGACATCACCGCCAAGCACGTTGCCAGCCGCATCGGCGTACTCGACGACGAAACCTTCCGCAAGGAGATCTGGCCGCACCGTCCCATCACCGACATCTGGGGCATCGGCCCCGGCGTGGCGGCCCGCCTCGAGAAATACGGCGTCTACGACCTGATGGGGGTCGCCGCACTCGACGAAAACCTGCTCTACGACGAGCTCGGCGTCAATGCCGAGTATCTTATCGACCATGCCTTTGGTCGCGAGCCGACAACCATCGCCGACATCCAAGCCTATCGTCCGCAAGCGACCTCAACCACCACGGGGCAGGTCCTCTCGAAGGGCTATGCCTACGAGCAGGCCTACACCGTCTTGCGCGAAATGGTCGATGCCGCCGTGCTGGATTTGATCGACAAGCACATGGTGTGCGACAGCATCTCGCTCTTTGTGGGCTATGCAAGCGAGCGCGCCGACATACGCCGGCTCAACGCCAGCGGCACGGCGCAGTATATAGACGGCTGCGGGCACCTGCGCTCGAGCACATCGAGCATCGAACCCACCGCAACCGCCGGCCCCGAGCTCGCGCCCCGTGCTCCCAAGCCCGTCCAGCGCGATGACGAAAGGCGTCGTCTGGTGCGCGAAGCGCAGGCAATCGATGGCATCTTTGTGGGCGAACACGGCGGCAAACCGCGTGGTGGCTATGCCGCGCTCTTTGCGCACTCCAACGCCTCGCGCAAGCTGCCCGAGCGCACGAATTCGTTTAAGAAGATCATGGGGTATTTCGATGACCTTTGGGCACAAACGGTCGATCCCAAACGACCGGTCAAGCGCATCAACCTGGGATTTGGCAACCTCATGCCCGAGGAATTTGCCACCATCGATCTGTTCAGCGATATCGAGGCCGATGAGCGCGAGCGCGACCTGGCGCGCGCCGTCCTGGCCGTGAAAGGCAAGTACGGCAAGAACGCGCTCGTCAAGGGATTAAGCTTTACCGCCGGCGCCACCGCGCGCGAACGCAACGACCAAGTTGGAGGACATCGTGCCTAAACCCAAGCAGCAGCCCGTGCGCCCGCCGACCGCCTTCGAGCGCCTGGCGGACCCCGAGGGTAGACGCCGCGCCGCCGACCCCAACCTCACTGCCAACGGTGCCGTGCGCGCCAACCGCGCCGCACAGTTTATGCCCTTTGCCGCCCTCACGGGATACTACGAACTCGTGCGCAAGCAGGAAATCACCGTCGAGCCAAAACGTGAGCTCACGGAAGAAAAAGCCCTCGTGCTTTCTGAAAAGCTCGAGGGTCTCAAACGTGGCGACTTGATTCGTGTCACCTATTACGATACATACGGCTATCGCAGCCGCACCGGCATCCTCGACGAGGCGCTCCCCGCCTTCAAGCTCCTCAAACTCAAAGACATCGCCATCGACTTCGACGACATCCAAGACATCGAACTGCGCGGACGAGCCTAGCCAAGGAAGCGCATCCAGGGCGGCGCCTACAGCGTCATGACGTAGTAGCCCGCGTCTTTCACGGCCGTCTCGAGGACACCACGATCAACCGGCTGCTTAGAGCGCACGCGTGCCGTGTGGTCCGCATACGTCACCGTTGCCCACACGCCATCCAGCGCATTGAGGGCATTGGCTACGTTCTGAGCGCAGCCGTCACAGCTCATGCCGCCGATGAGCAGCTCATCGCTATAGGGATAGTGTGACGCATCGGTATCCACCACAACAACCTTTTTGGCCTTCTTGCCGCTCGTACCATCGCTGCAGCAACTCTTCCCGTGTGTCGAAGCGGCAATGCGACGCAGTCCAAAAAACATGCCGACGGCAATGACGGCCAGCACGATGAGATTCGCAGGGTTGAGCAAGTCACTCATGCGCTCCCCTTTCAAGTAGCACTATCTAGATACCCCCATGGGGTGTCCCCATCTTAACCCAAAATCATGTCCGTTCAGTCAATTAGTTTCCCTCTTCAAACTTTTTTGTTGACCATGGCTTACTTTCGTGTATAAGTTTTCCTAGGCTAACAGTTTAGATCCGTAAGGAGCGCCGTGACTCGAACCATAGACATCCCAACGTTTCAGGCAGCAGTCGTGCGCAACTGCTCTCCCACGCTCGCGGGCATCAAGCCGGCATCGCTCTTTACCTATCCAGGCACCTACGCCCACGGGGACGGCTCGACCACAACCGAAACCATTGCAGAACGCCGAGCACGCCTGCTCAACGTTATCGCCCAGTGCAATCGCGAGCTTGACCCGCTCGGCATCCACCTGAGTGTTTTGGTCTGGCGGCCCTGCGGAGCGCTCGTGTACGCGTACCGAGCCAAAAGCCTCACCACCTATTTCGCAGACCCTCGCGCCCAAACGGCGCTCACCTCGGAAGGCTACGACACGAGAGACCTTTCGACATGCCTTGTGCATTTGGCATCACGCATCACGCTTGCAAGCAATAACGTCGCGGAATGCGCCTGCAGCCAGACTCGATGCGCACTACCCCAGCAAGCTAGCTGCAGCAAAGACTGCACCTGCGAGTTTCCGCACGAAATAGGCTACTTCCTTGGATATCCCTACGACGACGTGCACGAGTTTATCGTCCAGCGCGGCGAGAACTACAAGGTCTTTGGGGCCTGGAAGGTCTACGCAAATGTCGAGCAGGCGCTTGCGACGTTTGATGCCTACCGTGCCTGCACCCAATACTTCACTTTTGTCTATCAGCAGGGCTACAGCCTGGCACAACTTGCCCAGGCGACCCGATAGAACGTACAAACCGCGACGCTACGCCGCACAACCGAAAGGAAAACATATGAGCAAGATCGCAGTCGTCTACTGGAGCGGTACAGGCAACACCGAGGCCATGGCAAACTTCGTTGCCGAGGGCGCAACCGGTGCCGGCGCCGAGGCAGAGGTCATCCCCTGCGCCGACTTCTCTGCCGACAAGGCCGCCGAATATGATGCCTTCGCCTTCGGCTGCCCCGCCATGGGCTCCGAGGAGCTTGAGTATGACGAGTTTCAGCCTATGTGGGACGAAGTCAAGGAGACCCTCGGCGACAAGAAGGTCGTCCTCTTTGGCTCCTATTCGTGGGCCGGGGGCGAGTGGATGGACAACTGGAAGGCCGACGCCGACGAGGCCGGCGTCAACGTCGTGGACTCCGTCATTTGCTACGATGCACCCGACGATGGGGGCGAGGCGGCCTGCAAGGCCCTCGGAGCCGAGCTCGCGTAACGAAACCAGGCCTCCAAAAGAGCCTGTATCACAGCGCATCCCCATCCCTACAAAAGAGCGGGGGCTGGATTCAGGGCCAGCCCCCGCTCTTTTGTAACGGCAGTTACATCAACCGGCTACGAAATATTGCCCAAGAACGCCTTGGTGCGCTCGCTCTTGGGGTGGTCGAAGACCTCGCTCGGCGTACCCTCTTCCACAATGACGCCGCCGTCCATAAAGACGACGCGGTCGGCGACATCGCGGGCAAAGCCCATCTCGTGCGTCACGACGATCATGGTCATGCCGTCGCGCGCCAAGTCGCGCATGACGCCCAGGACGTCGCGCACGAGCTCGGGGTCGAGCGCCGAGGTGGCCTCGTCAAAGAGCATGACGTGCGGGTTCATCGACAGGGCGCGGGCGATGGCAACGCGCTGCTGCTGGCCGCCCGAGAGCTGGCTCGGCATAAAGTCGATACGCTCGGCAAGACCGACCTTGGTCAGCTCCTCGACGGCAATCTTCTCGGCCTCTTCCTTGCTGCGCTTGAGCACCTTCTGCTGCGCAAGCATAACGTTCTTTTTGACTGACAGGTGCGGGAACAAATTAAACTGCTGGAACACCATACCCAGATGCGTGCGCACCTTGTTAAGGTCGACGCCCTTGGCGCACACGTCCACACCATCAACGACAATCGAGCCACTCGTGGGATGCTCAAGACGGTTGATGCAGCGAAGCATCGTCGACTTACCCGAGCCCGAGGGACCCAGAACTACGACGACCTCGCCCTTATGCACATCCAGATCGATATCTCGCAGAACGACGTTATCGCCAAAGGCTTTCTGGAGGTTCTTGATACTGACGACAACCTCGTTCGAGTTATTGGTTTCGCTCATGATAGGACCTCCTTACAGACCGGCGATGTGATCGGCGGGCGTCGCGACGACCTGTCCGGCGCTCTTGGCGGGACGCTTCTTCTTGGTCTCGGCCGTGCCCAAAAGCCTTGCCTCAAGACCGCTCACCAAGCGAGCGAGCGGCAGGGTGATGACCAGATAGAACAGGGCGGCAACCACGTACGGTGTAATGGAGCCCGTCGTGGCCACGATGGTGCGGGCGTTCATGACGATCTCGACCACGCCCACGGCCGCGAGCAGCGACGTATCCTTGTAAAGCAGGATAAATTCACTGGTCAGCGTAGGCAGGACATTACGGAACGTCTGCGGAATCATGACATAGAGCAGCGTCTGGAACGCGTTCATGCCCAGCGAACGCGCGGCCTCGTTCTGGCCCTTGGGGATCGACTGAATACCGGCACGGAAAATCTCACACAGATAGGCAGACGAATTCATGGCCATGACGATGACGCCGAGCACATAGTCGTCAACCTTGACGCCGGCCAGCGGCAGGCCAAAGAACGCGATGTAGATCTGCAGGAACGCCGGCGTACCACGGATGATATTCACATAGATGCCGGCAAGGCAACGCAGGATGCGCGACTTGGAGATGCGCATGAGCGACAGGGCAAAGCCGAAGGGAATTGCCAGCGGAAACGCCACGAGCACGATCGAGAGCGACATGAGGAAGCCTTTGAAGACGATCGGCAGGCTCTGGACCAAAATGACCGGGTTCAAGAACAGGCGCAGGAACATGTTGGAATTCCATGCCTCGACCCACGGCTGCTCCTTAAGGTCGGCCAGGAAGTTATCGAATGCCGTCACGCCCTTGATCTCCACCGACGGAATCTTGGAGATCTTCTTGGTCGAACCATCGGCCAAAGTGTAGGTGCCGCCAAAGGCCTCGTCGCCGCCCTCGACGGGGAACGTCACGCCGTAGACCTCGACGCGGAAATAGCCGCCGGCCGGAGCCGTCTCGCCAAAATCGATCTTGAGCGTCTGGCCGTCGACCTTGCACGTAGGCTTCATGGGCGTACGGTCCATAAGGTCATCGCCCGAGAGCATCGTCAGACGCGTGTCGTCCGCACCAAAGGTCGTGCCATCGGCAAACGTCAGCGAAAGACCGCTCAGTTCCTCGTCGGCATCGGCCTGGACCTCCCAGGTGATACGAGTCTCGGTGCCACCGACTACGTCGCTACCCGAACCGGTATTGGGTCGGGCGGTGATCTTTGCGGTCTCAAGTGCCTGAGCAGTCGAGGGCACGCAGGCCCCCGCGCATACCAGGGCGAGCACCACAGCCAGGGCGCAGGCCAGCTTTTGAAGCATCAAGGGCAGTGGATGGCTCTTGCCCATGGCTCCTTGGTTCAATCGAGACAAGGTGGCTCCTAACGTTTAAGTTGCCGACATAACGGGGCGGGATGACGCCCATTCAAGAAACGCAAAGGCCCTCTCCGCAAAACGGAAAGGGCCCGCGCGCAATCAAGTGACTATTTTACTTGATGTTGTACTTAGCCATGAGGGCGTCAACGGTACCGTCGTCGGTCAGGTCCTTGATGGCCTGGTTGATGTCGTCCTTGAGCTTGGTGTTGCCCTGGTTGATGGCGATGGCGTACTCCTCGCCGGTGCTGATCTGCTTGATGGTCTGGCAGGTGTTGAACTGCTCGGCGGTCAGCTGGCTGGCAACGGAGCGGTTGGTGACTACGGCGTCGCCCTTATCGGACTGCAGGGCGCTGAAGCACTCGGTGGCGTCCTTGTAGGGGACGATCTTGGCCTTGGGGAAGTTCTCCTGGGCAAAGGCCTCGGCGGTCGAGCCAGACTGGACGATGATGGTAGCGTCGGCGTTGTTGAGCTTCTCGCTGTAGTTGTCGGCCGTGATGTCGGTGTTATCGACCTTGGTCACGATAGCCTGATCGTCCATGTAGTAGGAATCAGAGAAAGTGACTTCCTTCTCACGCTCGGGCGTGTCGGTGATAGCCGCGATGGAAACGTCATACTTGGCGCCCGAAGCGACGCCCGGAACCAGCGTGTCAAAGTCATTGTTGACGTACTCGACATCCAGACCCAGCTTGTCACCGATAGCCTTGATGAGCTCAAGGTCAAAGCCCTGGTAGTCGCCGTTGTCATCCTTGTACTCAAACGGCGCGTACTCGGCAGAGGTGCCGACGGTCAGCGTGCCGTCCTTGACGAGCGCGTACTCCTTGGAGCCGTCGACCTTCTCGACCTTAGCGTCGTCAGAGCTGCTGGAACCGGCATCAGAACCAGAGGTGGCGTTGGACGAACCGCAGCCCGTCAGAGCAAGGGCGAGTGCCATAGCACCCGTGGCGGCAAATGCGCCAAGCTTCTTCAGCTTCATAATCAGTCTCCTTCCGGTGACCTCGTTTGATTCAGAGGTCTGCAAAAACTGTTGGCTATTATGCACCCGGAATTACGAATCTGCAATGAGAAAACTGATTGAAACAAACCCATAACGTGAATGGAATACTCTACTTTGTGACAGTCATTACTGCTGCAATGACCTTAATAGTCTAATTTCAGCTGCATAACCTACAAGTTCGTTCGGAGTCTCCAAAATAAACGGCAGCGAACGCAAGTGACCATTCGATACAATATTCTGCATAACCTGCATACCGCCACCAAATTCCTCGCTGCCAAGGTATCCCTTGCCGATGCACTCGTGACGATCTTTATGGGCGCCACAAGGGTTCTTCGAATCGTTGATGTGTACGGCATGCAAGCGATCGATACCCACCACGCGGTCGAACTCGTCGAGTACGCCGTCCAGATCATGGATGATGTCGTAGCCGGCATCGCTCACATGGCAGGTGTCCAAACAAACGCCCAGCTTATCGGACAGCTCTGGGCACTTGGCGGCAACGCCCTTGATAATGCACGCCAGCTCCTCAAAGCTGCGGCCCACCTCGGTGCCCTTGCC